>JACPWA010000209.1 GCA_016191565.1 Simkania negevensis
AGTGCTCTGTAAACTTAATTGTTGCTATTTGGCTGCGTTAAAGCTCTGGGGTCATGCGATCGTAAGTTAGCTTGTATTAATTGATACTAGACAACTTACGGTCGCAAAGCCGCAGGAGCTTTCACGTCAGCCAAAACATCAAAAATTAACTTTACAGAGCATTAGTCTCACTATAAGAAGAGAAGAATTATTTTTAATAAAAATCTTCTTATAATGTATTTTTGAGAAAAAATTGGAGATGTTATGAAAGAGGAAAGGATAGAGCAACAACATCAAGGCAAAACCTTCGAACATTGCCTTGTTTATGATGAGAAAAAAGAGGGGAAGCGACCTGGAGTACTCATTTTTCCCCCCTGGCGTGGACGAGATCAGTTTTCTATAGAAAAAGCAAAACAGATTGCAACTTTTGGGTATGTAGGAATGGCTGTTGATCTCTATGGTAAAGGAGTTTTAGGCAAAACTGATGAGGAATGCGGAAGACTTATGGCTCCTTTCCTTAAGGATCGAGCTTTTCTTCGAGAGCACATTGCGGTTATCTTAGAAAGATTTAAAAGTCATCCGATGATAAATCAAAGCCATTTAGGAGCGATCGGTTTTTGTTTTGGAGGGCTTGTTGCCCTTGATCTTGCTAGAAGCAGCGCTGATCTTAAAGGGGTAGTGAGTTTCCATGGTCTTTTACATCCTCCTGAGGGATTGCCTAAAGAGAGAATCAAAGCGAAAGTTTTAGTCCTGCATGGCGATGATGATCCGATGGTATCTTCCGAAGAGGTGCTCGCCTTTGAAGAGGAGATGAGAGAAGGCTCAGTAGATTGGCAAGTACATGTTTATGGAGCAGCAATGCATGCCTTTACCAATCCTGAGGCAAAGGAACCCGAAAAGGGAACCGTTTATAATGAGACAGCAAATAGAAGAGCAATGCGATCGATGCACAGTTTTTTTATGGAGGTTTTTGTAAATAGTAAGCACGCTTAAAACTGCAATTTTAAATCGTGCTTAGTGCTCTGTAAACTTAAT
>JACPWA010000210.1 GCA_016191565.1 Simkania negevensis
CGTGCCTCTCTTCGAGAAAAAGAGGGGGCTTTCCCCCTTATTCTATCGCGCTCCTCTCCAAGCTACCCTATCGATCTCACCTCCTACTCTGCGATGCAAAAAACCTTTGCAGAGATCCATCAGAAACATGGCCTTCTTGATGGCCTGATTAACTGTATCGGTCATCTTAAGATTCAACCCTTCCATTCCCTTTCTTCTGAGGAAATTGATAACCTTCTTGCTGTAAATTTTAAAAGCTTTCTTTATAGCTGCCATCTAGCTCAGCTCAAAGAAGGAGGGCATATTGTCAACCTCTCCTCTTCCTCTTTTACCCGAGGAAGAAAAGGTTATGCTCTCTACTCCAGTGCAAAAGCAGCCATTGTCAATTTTACCCAAGCGCTGGCAGAAGAAAAACCTACTCTCAACATCAATACGATCATTCCTCAAAGGACCAATACCTCCATGCGTCGAGAGAATTTCCCCAATGAACTGCCTGACACTCTCCTTTCTCCCGCAGAGGTCGCACAAGAGATTATCGCTTTGCTAAAACAGGAAGACATTACAAGCACTCTCATCGAAGTGCGAAAAAAATAAAAAAGGCAGGTGTTATTAAACCTGCCTTTTTTTGTGACAACTGAGGCCTGATGGGCTCGAACCATCGACCCTCTCCTTAAAAGGGAGATGCTCTACCAACTGAGCTAAGGCCTCTTAATTAAACTTTATGCGCAATGAGTAATGATTACGCAAAAACTCTATGACCCCAAGGGGATTCGAACCCCTGTTACCAGAATGAAAATCTGATGTCCTAGACCGGGCTAGACGATGGGGCCTTGTAACCCATATTGAGCAGATCAGATGAATGAAGAAATATAAGGTTTTTGTTTCAAGAAGGATAAAAAAGCGCAACTCTATTGGATTAATAGAGAGAGCATTTTTTATCCTTCTTGAAACAAAAAAGTTATGTTTATTCGTCATATCATCTGCTCAATGTGGGTTGTAATACAACAAAGCTAATACCGTGCGCCTACCCAAATGTAACCTTTTGGATATAACGCAATAGGAGCTAATTTTATCCATGGAGCAGATTTGCTTCAAGCCCTGTTTTAAACCGTGAGGATTTCTTTTTCTTTCTTAGTGCACATCTCATCTGCTTTTTTGCAATACTCATCGGTGAGGACTTGAATCTTTTTTTCAAGCCCTTTTTGCATATCTTCAGAGATCTCGCCACTGCTCTTTTCCTTTTTAATCCGTTCATTTCCCCTCCGCCTTACATCTCGGATGGTGACTTTTGTCTCTTCATTCTTTTTCTTTGCCTCTTTAGCGATCTCTTTTCTGAGCTCCTCGTTCATCGGAGGAAAAGGAACACGGACCAGATGACCATCGACAAAGGGCTGGAGGTTAAGTTCTGCTTTCTCAATCCCTTTTTTAATCGCTGCAGCTACTTGAGGATCAAAAGGGGTAACGACTAGTTGCCGGTTTTCAACTACAGAGACCGAGCCAAGTTCTTTTAACCGCATTTCTGTCCCATAGGCCTCAACAATCACCCCATCTAACATAGAAGGATTGGGGCGATTAGTTCGAAGAGAGGCAAGCTCATCTCTTAAATGAGTGAGTGTCTTTTCCATATTTGCTTTAGCTTCGTCTACAACATTCATTTTTTTATTCTCCCGTAATAAGGGTTCCCCCCCGTTTCTCACATACCGCTTTTTTAAGGGCTCCTTCCATAAAAAGATGGAAGACATGAATGGGGATCTTGTTATCTCTACAAAGGGCTACGGCAGTAGCATCCATCACATGCAAATTTTCCATTAAGGCCTCTTGATAAGATAAATGCTCATATTTTTTGGCATCAGGATAGATAATGGGATCTTTATTATACACACCGTCAACTTTTGTTGCCTTGAGCAGCACCTGAGCTTCGATTTCGCTAGCACGCATAGCAGCAGTGGTATCAGTTGTAAAGTAAGGATTTCCTGTACCCCCCACAAAGATTACAATATGCCCTTTTTCTAAAGAATGTAGGGCGTGAGTCCAATTATAAGGTTCTACAATTCCATCAAAATTGAGGGCGCTCATCACCCTTGTAATGCATCCTTTAGAGGATAAAACCTGGCTTAAGACAAGACCATTGATAGTTGTTGCGAGCATCCCCACATGGTCAGCTGGAGTTCTAGCAAAACCAAACAAGGTGGCATGAGAACCGCGGAAGATATTTCCTCCACCAATGACTACCCCAATTTGAACACCTAGCTGATAGATCTCTGCAATTGCATCAGCAACTGCTCCACACTTTATTGGGTCAATGACTGAAGTCCCTTCCCCTTTTAGAGATTCTCCAGAAAGCTTAAGAAGGATCCGATGATAGGCTGATTTTTTCATGGAACAACTTGAAACGCTCTTATGCTCCCATTTGCCACCGAACAAATTCAACCACTTCGAGGTTTTTTCCCTCTTTTTTCCCCTCTTTCTCAACAAAAGCTTTTACGCTCATCGAGGGATCTTTGACAAACTTTTGATCTACTAGGCAAGTTGCTTCGTAAAAAGTCTTCATTTTCCCTTGGAGAATCTTGTCGATCATCTCTTTAGGTTTATTGTGAAGCTGGCTTCTAGCAATTTCCTCCTCTCTCTGTTTTACCTCAGCAGGCACATCGCTAGAGTAAAGATAATCAGGAGCTTCAGCAGCAATATGCATGGCTATTTCGCGAGCAAGAGAAGTTACCTCAGAAGAGCCTTTAATCACAGCTACTGTGACAATCTTGCCGCCCATATGAGAATAGATTCCATAAGAATGGTCTGGGAGTTTTTTAAAATCTAGAAGGCGCCGAATCTGGATATTTTCTCCAAGGGTCTGGACAATTTCTGCTCGGTATTCATCAATAGTAAGAGCAGGGTGCTTCAAACTTTTTTTCTTCAGAAAGTCTTCTACCGATTTTGGTTGCAAAGTAAGGGCATCTTCGGCAAGACTTTGTAAAAACCTCTTGAAATGATCATTTTGAGTCACAAAATCTGTTTCTGCATTCACTTCGATGAGATAGAGCGCTTTGTTATTTTCAGCAAATCCGATCACCCCTTCATTGGTCTCCCGACTCCCCTTCTTTACAGCTGAGGCCATCCCTTTTTTCCGTAGGACATCGATTGCTTTTTCAAGGTCACCCGATGTTTCAACAAGAGCCTCCTTGCATTTGGACATCCCTACACCTGTTCTTTTGCGAAGCTCTACGACTAACTCAGTAGTAATATGTTCATTCATTCTTTTTCTTCCTCTTCTTCTGTTGGCAGATCAGTCTCATGTGATTCAAACTCATCAGAAGGCTCTTTTTTCTCGATGGCGATCCCCTTCTCTTTTTTCTTTTCAACTACTGCATGTGCAAGCGCTTGAACAATGAGCTGAATGCTTTTCAGGGCATCATCATTGCAGGCGATGATATAGTCGATTGGATCAGGATCGCAATTCGTATCGACCAGAGCCATAACCGGAATCCCGAGTTTTGTGGCCTCTTTTACAGCAATATGCTCTTTACTCGGATCGACAATTACGATCAGGCCAGGAGGTTTTCGCATCGCCCGTATCCCAGCAAGGTTCCGGTCGAGCTTTTCCCGGTCTTTGCTTAGGAGAGTCATCTCTTTTTTGGTAAATCCCTCTCCTCCACTTGCAATCCTCTTTTCAATCTGCTCTAAGGTCTTGACCGATTGACGGATCGTAGTCAAGTTGGTAAGCATCCCTCCAAGCCATCTTTCAGAGACGTAAAATTCACCGCATTTTTCAGCAGCATCCTTGATCACAATTTTCGCTTGTTTTTTTGTTCCCACAAACAGGATCGTTTTGTGCTGCTCTACAGCCTCTTTAATCACCTCGATCGCATTGCGAAGCTGCTGCATAGTTTTAGCTAGATCAATGATGAAAATTCCACCCCGCTCTTCAAAAATGAAGCGCTTCATTTTGGGATTCCATTTTCTCTTCTGGTGCCCGAAATGAGCTCCAGCTTCAATAAGATCTTTAATAGAAACAACAGAAGTTTGTTTTTGCTTTGTCTGTTCCAAGCCTTGTCCCTTTGTTTGACGACGGCATCTTTAATTTTGGGTCCTACCTCTAGTAGCACCACTCTTAAAGATTTCGGTCTTGGTTAAAATAGTTCACTACAGTGAAGATGTAATACATGAGCGCCTGATCAGAATCGAACTGACACTCGTAGCTTGGAAGGCTACTGTTCTACCATTGAACTACAGGCGCACTTTTTCCCTTCCACGAAGGGGGATTCACTTTACAACCCAATTGGGTTATTAGGTGTGCATTCTATGCTAAACGGGACATTCTTTCAATAGACTTCTTTCGAAACTCGCTTTGTTTGGAAAAATGGCGCGTTTTAGACAGGTCTTAAAAACGATTTTGAAGACAATGTGGGAACACATGGCTGAAAAAATCGGTTTTTAGAGATGGCAAAAATCGCTCTCTTGGCAAATAAATGGAGTTTCGAAAAGAGTCTAATAAACTTCTCCGATTAGAATCAAATATGATATGCAAAAAATTTTGATTTTAGAGCAAGGAACAGATTTCTTTTTTTCCGAATATTGTGTACAATCTACCTTTTCAAGGCAGTAATGAGGAAGGCACGCTTATGCGAAGTTTTTTTTTAGTCTTTATGGTCTGTTGTTGCTTTCTATATGCAAGCGAACCCTCTAAGCAACCTATTTCTCTAGATAAAGACACCCTTTCCCCC
>JACPWA010000211.1 GCA_016191565.1 Simkania negevensis
ACTCATCTCTTCATGATCTACTTCATGTGAAATATGCATGAGATAGGTTTTTTTAGCTCCTACTTTTTTAGCTATTTCGAGCACGTCAGGAATCCCCAAATGGGCAGTCGAGCAGTTCCATCTGAGCCCACTGATTACAAGAGTTTCTATCCCGCGAAGCACCTCAAAGAGATCTTCTTGATAATCATAAAGATCGGTGACGTAGGCAAAATCCTTAAACCGATATCCGTTTACCTTCATTCCCGTTTGCAGGTAACTAAAAAAAGAGATCTCAAGTCTCTGAAAAATCACCTTCCCTTGATCTCCCGGAAGGAGAAAAAAATCGAGCTTATTTGCATGCGCCTCATCTCTTTGATAGACGGGGAGAAAATAATGATAGCGAATCTTAAGTTCCCGAAGCGACTCTTCTGATAGGAGGCAGGGTATCGGTTTTTTTTGTTTAAAATGGAAGATGCGGAGTTCATCAAGTCCAGCAATGTGATCATAATGTGTATGGGTGAAAAGAACCCCATCTAAAGAATTGATCTTATACGTTAGAGCTTGCAGGCGAAGATCTGGACTTGCATCAATCAGAAATGTTTTATTCTCTACTTTAAGCAAAGCGGACGGGCGGAGCCGTTTATTAAAGGGAGAAGAAGAGGAACATACACTACAGTCACATCCGATCATCGGAACTCCTGTAGAGGATCCTGTTCCTAAAAAAAGAATTTTCGCTTTCATCTGTATGTGCATCTAGCTTGCCCTCTTGACTTATCTTGCTATCGCTACTTCTTTGGGGAGCAGGTCTTCCTTGTTATTTAAGACTGCCTCTGCAAGTTTCTCGGCCAAATAACTATGATAGAGAAGACCGCGCGAGCCCATACCTGTTATCAGCCATAGCCACTTTTCAAGCCTTCCTACTACAGGATGGTAACTTTTTTTATGATTAACCCGAATCCCTGCAAAACATTGCTCGATCTGAAAAAAGCAGTGGGAGGGAATAAAGTGCTCTATTTGGGAAAAAATACGTTCACTTGCCTCCCCTAAGCAAGGGGCTTCTGTAAAAAATGCATGCTCATAGGTCGATCCTAAATAACACTCCTCCTCTCTCTCGCTCAATGCTAAGTAGCCTTTCCCAATTACACTATGAGGGAGAGGTTTTAAATAGGAAGGTTTTTTGCAAAGTAAAATCTGTCCTTTGTTAAATTTAAGAGGAAGGGTGCTACAAATCTTAAATTTTCTGATCCCCCCTCCTGCTGCAATGATAATCTGGTCAAATCCCTTAAGCTCCTCTATATCCACCTCTTTTTCTACTAGTTTTGCCCCAAGAGAAAGGGAGAGTTTCAAGAGTCCTTGTAAATATAAAGAGCTATATACGGTAAGACCTGAAGGAATGAACATTCCGGGGGCATAAACCCCTCCCTTGACTACCTCTTTACAATGCTTTTCTTCCCACCATTCGATCTCTGGAAACTCTTCGA
Source organism: Simkania negevensis (assembly GCA_016191565.1). GTDB lineage: Bacteria > Chlamydiota > Chlamydiia > Chlamydiales > Simkaniaceae > Simkania_A > Simkania_A negevensis_A. The sequence goes on from JACPWA010000211.1 coordinate 1,461, forward strand.
TCCTTTTTCTAAACTCTTTCCGTTGTTCTTCTGCTAAGGCCATCCGTAAGATCCCTGTCTTTTTATAGACCTCTTTGCCTAAAGTTTCTCCTGCTAGATCTAAAAGCCTTCTGCTTGCCTCCATTGCTTCAATCCCCTGCCAACTGAGCCGCCCCTTTTCTCCTGGAAAAGGATGGAGGAGTCCTGAGGCAATCATAGAAGAGCTCCCTTTGCAATCAAATAAAAAAATGGAGAGCCTCTTTTCTTTGGAAAGGAGATGGTAACAAAGAGCAAGCCCTGAAAATCCTGCACCAATAATGGCAATCTGCATGAAGCTACTCAAAGTTTTCCTCTGTCTTTTGCATGAGGAAAGAGCTTTCCATAGCAAAATTAAAGAAAAAAACCACAAAAGGAGAAAGAATCGCACAAAAAGGGATCATGATAAAAAACCAGCTGAGGGTGATCGCAAGTACATCTTTATGCCCAAGGAAACTCGGCCCTGTC
>JACPWA010000212.1 GCA_016191565.1 Simkania negevensis
CATTAACTGATCACAACAACTAATGGCTTAAAGGGATGACGGCAATGACAACTTCTCTCCTTACAGAAGGGCTCAAGGGGATTTTAAGAGACTTTTTTAAGAAAAACAAAAAAGCTGATCTCCTTTCTACCTACTTCTTCTTTCTTGAAAAGAAGTATCAGGTGCGACCTGTAGTCTACATTCGAGAAAAGAAAGTCTATCAAAGCGAAAAAGAAATTCTAGAAAAAGTAGAAGCAGAAGGGAAGCTCTGGAGAGAAACGGAAATCAAAATCCAGATGGGCGCTGCTACCGTCAATGAACACACGAAAAGAATCTATATTTGCCCTTTTACAGGAAAAGCTTTTGGCGATAATACCCATCCTAACCCCCAGGATGCTATTTACGATTGGGTATCCAACTGCCCTGAAAATACAGAACGGGTCGATGGAATGAAAGTAAAGCGTTTTTATGTCTCCGAAGACCCTGAAGTAATTAAAAATTACATTCAAAAAAGAACTAAAGCCGTTTCAAAAATTGTCTTTTCCTCAGGCGTTACAGGAAAACTCTTCAATAGTAAAGAAGCAGTGATCGAAGATTTTAAAAAAAATCAACTCAAAGAAATTCCTCTAAGCGAAGTTCCCACCCAAAACCGATTTCAAATTGAGGAACGCTTTCTCGATTTTATCGAAGCTGAGCTAGATGATGCGAAAATCTCCTCTTTTGTCGAAGAAATGAATGGGGTAGAGGAATTTGCCCCTTATGCAGCAAGATGGGTCGAAGAAAATAAATAACCTTAAGCTTCCCCCCTTTTTTCTCTCCCATTCAGCAAAAGAAACAGAGGAATTTGGTAAAACTATTGCCCGTGAACTTCCGAAAAAAGCTATTCTCTGTTTTTTTGGCGATCTGGGCAGTGGAAAAACTACTCTCATGAAGGGACTCATCTCTACCCTTGCTCATATTTCCCCCCATGAAATACAAAGCCCTACTTTCACTACTCTAAATATCTATGAAGGGAAGCAAACTGTCTACCATTTCGATCTTTATCGTCTAGCAAATATCGAAGAATTTATTGAAAAGGGGTTTACCGAATATTTAAGTGAAGAGGGAATTTGCTGCATCGAATGGGCCGAAAAGATCGTATCGATTTTGCCCGATAATCATTTTTCGATTAGAATTGAATATAGAGGGCAAAAGGAGAGACTGATTACACTATGGGGCTTTTAGAAAAAGAAACCTTTGTTTGCTTCGATTGCGAAGCCACAGGTCTCGATCCAAAACAAGATGCGATCATTGAAGTTGCACTCATAAAGTTTACTTTTGAGCAAGTGCTTGCCTCCAAGGAAGATCTGATTGATCCGGGGTGCTCCATCCCAGAACATACGATTGAGATTCATCACATTACCGACGATATGGTAAGAGGGAAGCCAAAGATTCAAGATGTTCTTAAGGACTATCTAAAACTTATCGATGAGCACATTATTGTTGGCCACTCTGTTTTGTTTGATATTTCTATTTTATCTAAAGCGGCAGAAAACAATAAAATTCCCTGCCACCTTTTCTCCTCCACCTATATCGATACCCTGCGCCTTGCTAGACTCTATGGAGAAAGCCCTTCCAATTCTCTACAGACTCTAAGAGCCCACTTCAATATCAATCCGCAAGGCGCTCATCGAGCTATGAGCGATGTGCTAATTAATATTGAAGTATTTAAATATCTCTCCAAAAAATTCAAACGGACCGAAGAGATGCTGGAGAGGCTAAAAAAGCCGATCCTTCTCAAGATGATGCCCCTGGGGAAATATAAAGGACGCTTTTTCAAGGAGATTCCTATGGAATATCTTCAGTGGGCTGTGCGTCAAGAATTTGATCTCGATCTTATGTTCTCCTTGAAAACTGAGATAAAAAAAAGAAAGCAGGGCAACCTTTTTCATCAAGCCGCTAACCCCTTTTCTTCACTATGAACAGGAAGGAGGCTTAAGCAAGATGTCTCATATATTGAGTGTAAAAGATCTCCCCCTCAAAGGGAAAAAAGTCTTAATGCGGGTCGATTTTAATGTCCCTCTTACTTTAGATGGAAAAATCTCTGATGATCATCGGATCCAAATGGCTTTTCCTTCTATTCAATATATTTTAGAAAAGGGGGGCAGCCTCATCTTAATGAGCCACTTAGGGAGACCTGAAGGGAAAAAAAATGCAGCTTTTTCCCTTTCTCCTATTGCTAAACACCTAAGCACCTTACTCAAAAAAGAAGTAAAAATGGCTCCCGATTGCGTCGGTGCTCAGGTCCAAAAGATGGTACAAACACTGTTGCCAGGACAAATTCTCCTCCTTGAAAATCTCCGTTTTCATAGCGCTGAAGAGGACCCTTCTAAAGACCCTTCTTTTGCTAAACAGCTCGCTAGTTTGGGAGATTGCTATGTAAGCGATGCCTTTGCAGCAGCGCACCGCGCTCACTCCTCTATCACAGAAGTTGCTAAGTATTTTCCTAAGGCATCAGCTGCAGGATTTTTAATGGAAAAAGAGATCTCTCATCTCTCTGCAATCATCCAAGCTCCTAAAACACCTTTCTACGCCATCATCGGGGGAGCCAAAATCAGCACTAAAATAAAAGTTTTAAAACGCTTAAGTAATAAAATCGACGCCTTTTTTATTGGCGGAGGAATGGCTTTTACTTTTCTTAAAGCAGAAGGAAGAGCGATTGGAAAATCGATTTTTGAGCCTCTCTACTTAGAGGCAGGAAAAGAATTCCTTGCTCTCTGTTCGAACAAAGGGACTCCTGTCTATCTACCCGAAGATTGCGTCATTGCAGATAATTTTTCAAATGAGGCTCAAACTAAAATAGTTTCTTGCAAAGAAGGGATCCCAGATGGATGGATGGGAATGGATATCGGTCAAAAAACCCTTTCTCAGTGGATGCAAATCTTAAAAAAAGGAGCTACTATCTTCTGGAATGGTCCTATGGGGGTATGTGAGCTTCCAAACTTTGCCAAAGGTACCACTATTCTTGCAAAAGAACTGGGAAACCTCTCCTGTCAAACGATTGTAGGGGGAGGAGACTCAGTAGCGGCTATTGAATCACTCCACCTTGAAAAGAAATTTACCCATATTTCGACCGGAGGAGGGGCCGCTCTAGAATTTATTGAAAAGGGACACCTTCCTGGTATTGATGCTTTAACTAATACCGAACCTTACGCAAAAAAGTAGAGCAGAGAGAATAAACCTTTTGAACTTCAATCGCTTTAAACATTCCCGCCCTATTCATTTGAATAGCCTTACGATTTTTAAAGCGATTGACTTTTCAAAATCTTTTATTCCTCTATCTCTCCTTTTTGCGTAAGGTGAGTTAACTAATTCCTCGTAAAAACATTGCCAAATATAAGAAAACTGCTATAATCGGCGATGGAAGTAACCGGTAATAGATCTCCTTCAAAATGCACTTTGCTCAGATTAAAATGACGGTTTTTAGAGGCAACAAAAATTGCCATTTTAGCAAGTAAATGGAATTTTGAGAGAGATCTAATAATCTAAGGTTCTTCACCAAGAAGGAAATTTAAGTCATGTCAGCCATAAATCTAAGATGGCGAGAGGTGTAGCAAATGACCTTTCAAATTCTTAGAAAACAGCGATTTCTATCAATTTGCTCACTTCCTATGCTCCTGTCTAAGCCCAAACAAAACAGAGAAAAAAAAGTTCTATCTTATAGCACATATTTTATTTTGATCGACTTGCAACCAAAGGAAGAAAATGGACTCGGCACATAATCCCCCCTTTGGAAGACTGCGAGGCTTTTTCTGGCCTATTTATCGGGTAGAAATCAAAAAATTTGTTCCACTTTTTCTCATTTATGCTCTTATTTGCTTTAACTATAGCATTCTAAAAGTAGCTAAAGATGCTTTAGTAATCACCGCCCCTGGAGGAGGAGCAGAGGCTCTTCCTTTCATCAAAATGTGGGCCATTCTCCCCATGGCTCTTCTAATCACTGCCCTCTTTACCCGCCTCTTCAACCGCTATAGCCAGGAAAAGCTCTTTTATATCATGATTGGAAGCTTTCTTATTTTTTTCCTCCTTTTTGTCTTTTTCTTATATCCTTTTAGAGATGTGCTCCACCCCCATCTTCTTGCTGATCAATTGCAGGAACATCTTCCTAGAGGATTTAGAGGTCTCATCTCGATTTTCCGCAATTGGTCATTCACCCTCTTCTACGTAATGGCTGAGCTTTGGAGCACAGCAATCATGTCAGTTCTCTTTTGGGGCTTTGCCAACGAAATCACCACAGTTAAAGATGCTAAAAGATTTTATGGAATTATCAGCGTAGGGGCCAATTTAGCTGCTATTTTTTCAGGACAAATTGCTATCCTGATTTCTGCTAGACAATTTGTAAATCTCCCCTTCCTCTTTAAGGGAGATCCTTGGGGGCAGTGTCTTGCTACGGTCACTTTTGTAGTGGTCTTTGTCGGTCTCTTAACAATGGCCATTTTTCGCTGGTACCATGTAGCTGTGCTCAATAAAGATCCTGCATTAAAACAGCTACAGAGCAGAAACCAGGATAAAAGAAGATCGGTAAAAATGGGTTTGAGAAAGAGTTTTGCCTATCTTATCAAATCCAAATATCTCCTTTGTATTGCGATCCTTGTCGTTGCCTTTAACCTTTCCATCAATATGATTGAGATTATTTGGAAAGATCAGATTAGACAGCTCTACCCTGACCCAGTTCATTTTAATGCCTACATGGGAAAAGTGCTCCGTTCGATTGGAATTGTTTCCACCTTTGTTGGTCTTTTCATCACGGGGAGTGTGATCAGAAAACTCGGTTGGACTTTTAGTGCTCTTGTCACTCCGATCGCTCTCCTTGCCACCGGGGTAATATTTTTTATCTTCCTTCTTTTCCAAAATCACCCTCTTGTAGTGGGCTGGACAAGTTGGATGGGGCTTACTCCTCTTATGATTATCGTCTTTTTAGGAAGCATGCAAAATGTCTTCTCAAGAGCAAGTAAATATACCCTTTTTGATGCTACCAAAGAGATCGCTTTCATCCCTCTTGATACCGAATCAAAATTGAAAGGAAAAGCGGCAATTGATGGGGTAGGATCTCGACTAGGAAAATCGGGAGGCTCTCTTATTTATCAAGTGCTTCTCATGACTTTCGGCTCTCTTACCTTCAGCGCCCCCTACGTTGGAGTATTTCTCCTGGTTATGGTGGGGGGATGGATTGTCGCTGCAAAAGCTCTCGGAAAAAGGTTTAATGCGATCTCCTCTGAAGAGAAACCCTTTGAAGCAGAAGAGAAGCTCTCTCCTTCCATAATGAAAGAAGGGGTTAAGACTGGGGCTTCTATCTAATATTAGACTCCTTTTATTAGACTTCTTGCGCAACTTAATTTGTTCGAAAAAATCGATGATTTCTCTTTACTTTTGTTTTTCTGTTACAAGACATACCCAAACGGGGTAGGCGACGTAATAGAAAAACAAAAGCAAAGAGAAAGAACGGTTTTAGCGAATAAAGGAGGTTGCGCAAGAAGTCTATTTGCCAAAACAACGATTTTTGCCATCTCTAAAAACCGATTTTTTCAGCCATGTGTTCCCACATTGTCTTCAA
>JACPWA010000186.1 GCA_016191565.1 Simkania negevensis
CTCCTAGTTGCTCCATCCAACTTGGAATTATGTTAAAATCTTTTTTGATTTGAGCCATATAGTTTTGATGATCACTCACAATAGTCAATAGCTTTTCCTGTTTTAATATCCGCTGCATTTCCTCGATGAAACTTCCTTGAATAAGGCGATGCTTGGCATCTCTTCGCTTTGGCCATGGATCGGGAAAATTGATATAAATCTGAGAAATTGTATTTTCAACTAAATATCCTTTTGTAAAGGAAAGCGCCTCTCCAAAAACTACTACTAAGTTATCAATCCCCTCACGGATTTTTTTAGCGTAGATTTGCTTCGCTCTTCTAAACTTTTTTTCCACAGCTACCCAGTTGATTTTTGCATGCTCTTTAGCCTTTTCTGTAATCCATTCTCCATTGCCACTGCAGTACTCAATAGCAATCGGCTGGTCATTTATAAAAAGGGGGATTTCTTCCCATTTAGGCCAAGCCACCTCTTCTGCAGGCAAAAGGGAGGGGAGATAAAAAAACTGATCTTGAAAGGTAGGCACTTTCTTTTCCCAATCAATAGGAAGCCATAACTCTTTTGTTTTCATAGGAAAATATGATATCCTATGACTTAGGAAAGGTAAAGCCTTGCGTAAGAAAAAAGCAGTAATACCATTTATCAAAAATAACTTTGTATTTCACATTTTAGAATTTTATCTTGCCTTAAAACCTCTAAGCTCATCTTTGGGTGTTTTGTAAGTTTTTAGGTTTTTCTAATGCACCCTTAAGAACTTCAAATAAAGGATTACTTTTGCGAAATGAGTCAAGAGTTTGGCCTTCTCTAGCTGTTTCCCAATATTTCCAACTCAGCTTACTGTCACCCAGTTCATAATCCATACTATCCCAGCAGTCTTCTCTAAATGAATAAAACGCCCAATGCCAATTTTTTGAGTCAAAAATTTGGATCAAATCCTGTAAGTAATGACTAGTTCCTAAAGAGAGGCGGTCGCAGCCAAATTCTCCAACTAGAATTTGTGAAGATGGAATATGATACTTCTCCTGCCAAGAGGAAATTGGGTTTAAGAACTGCCCCAATGCTTTTTTATCCCATCTAATAAGCGTAACCGGCGATTTATTCTCCTCCTGTGCGTCATCAATGAGAAGTGGGAGGTAGCCTGGATAGGAAAACCGACCGTTATTGATTTTTCGAGTCGTATATGCATAGGGTTCGTACATGTGAAACGAGTAAATAATATTAGTGAATGGAGAAGGAGAAAGGTAATCAATTGCCCAAGGAGTTGCATAGAGACCTGTATCAAGAATGACAGGGGTGATCGGATCCACTTCCC
>JACPWA010000187.1 GCA_016191565.1 Simkania negevensis
CCCCTCTTCTATAAAGGATGCTGTCTCTTTAAAGGAGTTAAAATTTCAAGTTTCATTTGATGTGCAGGGAAATAAGCTCAGCGGAGAAATACCTTGGAAAGGGATCGAAATTCAAGAGGCGAAAATAGAAACCTCTTTCTCCTCTCCTCCCCGTTATTCTCCTCCCTGGCCTTATCTCATTCAAAATGGAAAAGAAAAAAAGATTTGTCTTCCAGAAAATAGCGAACAGAAAGTAGCAGCTATTCTCCCTAAATCCTTTCAGTCAAATGGAGTACGGTTAGGGGATCTCGGTTACTTTTCCTATGGAGCACAGACCACAAGCTCCATGCAAGAGCAGCGTCTTCCCCTCTATGTAGCTGGCTTTTATGATCCTGGAATCATGGCAATTGGAGCAAAAGCAATCTTGACCTCTCCAGAAGTAGTACAAACGATTAATTCTTCCTCCCGTTTTTTTGCCATTGATCCCCTTATGAGTAATGGGATCCATGTGTGGTTAGAGGATTTAAATGACACTAAGGAGGTTGTAAGAGCTCTCAAAGAGGAGTTTCAAAAAACGGGGCTTCTTTCCTATTTTGCCATTACCCCTTTTTATGAATATGAATTTGCTAAAGATCTCCTCTTCCAATTCCAAAGTGATAAAATCCTCTTTACCATTGTGGGAGCCATCATCTTAATGGTGGCATGTAGCAACATCATCTCTCTACTGATCATCCTAGTTAATGATAAGAAAAAAGAGATTGCAATTCTCAGTGCTATGGGAGCAAGTAAACGAAGTATCGCTTTGATTTTTACCCTTTGCGGAGGGATTATGGGGCTTCTTAGCACCTTGCTGGGCAGTGCTTTTGCCCTTCTTACTTTAAGGCATATTGACAAGGTAGCGAGCTTCCTTAGCTTTATTCAGGGAAGAGAAGCTTTTAATGCCCTCTTTTATGGCAACTCTCTTCCAAGTGAACTTAGCTCTGAGGCCCTCCTCTTTATCCTGATTGCCACGCCGATCATTTCTCTGCTTGCAGGACTTATTCCAGCTATTCGCGCTACCCACTTTCATCCTTCTCAAATCTTGAGGTCGGAATGAATGAAGATAGGGAGATTGTACTAGAAGCGCAAGAAATTGCTAAATCTTTTGACTTCCCAATCCCTTTTCAGGTTTTAAAATAAATCTCCATTATTTTAAGAAGAGGAGAAAGCATTGCAATCATGGGGCGCTCCGGAGCAGGTAAGATCACCCTCCTGCATATCCTTGGCACCTTAGA
>JACPWA010000188.1 GCA_016191565.1 Simkania negevensis
AGTTCAGAAAACATAAGTACAAGAAATACTTGTGATAAGGGAGCAAAGTCAGGGCTTAAACCAATCGAGATATAAAAACGCCTTGCGCATTCAGAACCAAATTGCATGGCCCCATTTACTCCAATGAGGGTGGTACCAAAAAGAAGGAGGGGGTTTTTTAAGAGGTGAGAAAGCCAGATAGCCCTTCGATTTTTCTTATAGATAAAATAGTTCAGCCGGATTCGGTTGAAGGAAACAGAAGCCATCTCTAACATCGCAAAAAAAGACTGCACCGCGAGAGAAGAAAGGATTAGGAGGAAGAAAAAGAGAGAGGATTTCATGTTTTTTTCTTTTTTTGTGGCTTTAGTTTGCGAATATAGACCCGGCGGATCCGGCTTGGATCAGAGGCTAAGATATGAAAGAGAAACTGCTCTGTTACATATTTCTCTCCACTTTTTGGAATATCTCCCATTTGCTCTGTTAGCCACCCTCCAATTGTCGCCATGTTATGAAGACTTTCTAAGTGGACATCAAAAATCTCTTCAAACTCAGTTAGCTCCAATTTACTACTAGCAATGAGCACATCTTTCGAAGCCCTTGAGTAGCTCATTTTCTCATCGCGCCGATCGATGATCTGCCCTACAATCACTTCCACCAGATCTTCTAATGTGATCAGACCTGATATCGATCCATACTCGTCAATCACCATCATCATTGTCTCTTCTTTTTCATAAAAAAGAGGGAGGGCAAGTTCGCCAATGAGCGACTCTGGGATAAACATCGGTTTTTTCAAAAAAGGGGCAAGATCCTGTGCAGATTTAATCTTCTCCTGATGCAGAAAAAAATCACTGCTGCTCATAATCCCAAGAAGATTTTCCAAACTTTTATCGCAGACAGGGATCCTGGTGCATTGCTCTTCGACAAAAAGATCAATCAATTTTTCAAGCGGCGTGCTCAGATCAAAAAACAGGATCTCGCTACGAGGGCACATAATCTCTTTAACATGATCCTCTTTTAAATTTAAATAACCTCGCACTAATTTAGCCTCCTCCTCATGAAGCAGCCCCACCTCTTTAGAGGTGCGCAGAGCCGCTTTGAGCTCCTCAACAGAAATCTCCTCCTCTTTTCTAAGATAGAAAAAGAAAAAGCGGGAAATAGTCATAGTCAAACGGGTGATTCGACTGCGAATCGGTCCTAATACCTTTTTTGCCATCGCAATAAAAGGGGCTACACATTTTGCAATTACTACATTATTAGGAAAAGCGATCGACTTGGGAATCACTTCACCAAAAATTAAAGTGAGTCCCAGAGGAATACCAACACTCATCCCCCAATGGACATCGGCACCAAAAAGGCTGGAAACCACGTTTTGAATAAGAATGTTCATAAGGACATTTAACATCAGAATAGTAACCAAAAGATTGCGCGGGTCTTCCAAAAGCTCAGCAACGAGCTGCTCTCTTCTATTTTTCCCATATTTAAAGGTGCGTAGCTTCATCGAAGAGAGAGAAAAAAGAGAGGTTTCTGAGGCAGAAAGAAAAGCAGAAGAAAGAATGCAAAGAATAAGAAAGAGAATGAGAAGAATCTGCATAACTTTACAGTCTGTTTCAAAATTCTAAAAATAAGGCTTTTGGCGTAAGGTGAATCAAGAACTTAGCAAAGAATGCTCTTACAAATCCTTCGTTTTCAAATATTTGAAATACCATCTTTATGGAACTACTGCTTTTATTTGCCCTTCAGGAACAACACCGAGCTTTTCCATAAGAACTAATTCGATCCAATCAGGATCTTCAAAACTTTTTAAGCGAAGGAGCAGGTCCTCTTTTTCTTCCAAAATCCTCTTCCTCTCTTTTTTGAGAGAAATGACTTTTGTTTTCAACTGAGCAGTTAGATTATTTTTCTTTTCAAGGGCGCGACAATAGAAATAGATTGAGAAGAGGATCACTGCGATCACCCACCAGCTTTGCAAAATTAAACGGCGCACTTTGAGCAGCATTTTTAAATAGTTGGAACTGTGATCCCCTCTTGCCCCATATACTTACCTTTTCGATCTTTATAAGAGACCATGCAAATCTCCTTAGCTTCTAAAAAGAGGACCTGGGCAATTCCCTCATTGGCATAAATTTTAGCTGGCAGAGGAGTTGTATTCGAAATTTCTAGTGTAACATATCCTTCCCATTCTGGTTCAAACGGGGTGACATTGACTATGATCCCACATCTAGCATACGTAGACTTTCCAATGCATAGGGTCATGACACTGCGAGGGATCCGGAAATACTCGACACTCACCGCCAAGGCAAAAGAATTCGGCGGGATAATACAGGTTTCCCCTTCAATATCGACAAATGAATCTTCTTGAAAATTTTTCGGATCGACCAAGGAATTATAAACATTGGTAAAAACCTTAAATCGGTCTGATACTCGAAGATCATATCCATAACTCGAAAGCCCGTAACTGATGATTTTTTTATCATCCACTTTCCTTATCTGAGTATCAACAAATGGCTCGATCATTCCCTCTTTTAAAGCCATTTTCCGAATCCATTGATCTGACTGCAAACTCATACTATATATCCTACACGGTTACCATTCAAAAATCGCAGCCATATTCGTCTTTATGAATATGACAAGAATTTTTAAAGCGATTAAGATTCAAAAGACCTATTCCCTTTGCTTTTCTTTGCATAAGCTGGACTTTCTACACTCTCTGCTGGTACAGAATGTAACAAAGTCCTAAGGTGGTCCCTTTCGTCAAGGCAAAAAATTTCATTTTCTAAACTTATAACCTCGCGGTTTTTTTTCTTCTACCACCCTCTTGGATTTGTAAAGGACACGTAGCCCTTACAGAGGCGCAGGGCA
>JACPWA010000155.1 GCA_016191565.1 Simkania negevensis
AGCCCAAATGGCAAAAATTAAGTTTACAGAGCACTAGTGCTGTTTATTGAGCTTGCATGGATAGAGTAAGGGAAAAATAGGCTAAGAAGTAGAGGATTGCTGCGATAATCCGCATCGCTCCAACTTTTTGATGAAGTACTTCAATCCCTCCCCGACTGTCCCAAGAGGTCATCCCACTATTTGTAAGCTTTGCATAGGCTACAATCATAGTGATGAAGGAAATAATAGGCGCTCCTGCCCCCAGCCCCAGCCACCAAACAGAAAGGCTGCGATTCAATGCATTGCGAAACGTAAGCTTTTTTCCACTAAGGTCTCTTACCCAAATTCTAAATAGCCATTTTCCAGGGGTGTTACCCCAACTAGATAAAAGAAACGCTTCGATAAAAACCCACAAAAAAAGAGGGAGAAAGAGAAGAAGCAAAGAAAACGGAACGATATGGGGAAAAAGGAAGGGGAAAAGAAAAGAATAACAAAAGATCATTGCTAAAGAATAGTCAAGCATCCTAGCCCAGTAATGAACCCAAGGGTGAGGTTTACTTGTAATTTTCTCCATTGCCATCCTTCTGCCTATACATTTTCTTTTATCCGACCCTATAGCAAATAGAGTTTTTATAGTGGATTAAATTTTGGATGATAAAATTGGCTGCAAGGTTTTTGCATGGAATGCAGCATGGAAAGCGAGGCGACTTTGTAAAGTCGGTGAGTTCGAATGCGAGATCCCATGCGAAAAGACGCGGATGAATTGTATCATGCAAAGTTTAATGCACTATATATAAAAAGAGTAATCTGGATGAACATATGTGTTTATCTTTCAGAAAGCGTATAATACATTTTTTTCAAAGTATCATTTCTCACTCATATTTAATAGCATCAGCTTCAAGCTGCTTGAGATAGAACTGCAAAAGATTTTGAAAACTGCTCCACTTCCCATAGAGATACTCCCACTTTACTCCGCGCACTTCTTCTGGAGAAGCTTTCCATTGCTTGGGTCGGTATTTGCGCTGAAAGGAGAGCTGTAGAGCGCCATTTGGTACGGTGAGAAATACTTGATAGGAATTCTGCTCTTCGAGCTCCATTTGATAAAAGATCATTTTGCCCGTTTCAGGGTCATTTTCCTTTTCTTTGTTTTGCAAAAGCTCTTCCAAGGCTCCTTCTACTAGAAGAAGGGCCTTTTGTGTGCTTTGTTTGAGCTTAAGAAGGGCTTTCTCTACTTCTGTTGAAGAAATAGAAAGGGGGTTATTTTTAATCGCCTGATGCACTTTCCCTCTAAGATCGTAGAAGCGAGGAAAAGAGATCTTTTCTAAAGGAAGGTAGGAGATTTTTTTAAATCCCAACCCCCTTTTAGTAGCACTA
>JACPWA010000156.1 GCA_016191565.1 Simkania negevensis
ACAATTAAAGTTTTGGGCATGGCATGGAGAAAAGAGAGCGATCCCCAAGCAATTTTTTGCTCAGAGGAGATCATATTCATGAGGAGGAGCAAAGGCTTTTGCAGCTCATGAGCAGAAGTAAGGGTAGTTTGAATAGTAATAGAGTTTTCGAGCTGATTCCATTTCACATTTTCCTTTGCGTGCAAAATGGCTGAAGGATCAACTTCTAAGCCGATCACTTTTTTTGCTCCTCGCAGAGCTCCTGCAATGGAAAGAATAGCGGAGCCGCATCCGATATCGATCATTTCCCCTTCTATCTTTTGAGGCATCATTTCGAGCATGAGTTTGGTTGTGGGATGGGAAAGGTCTCCAAATCCTGCTCCGGGAAGAAGGGAAAATTTTTTTATCTTTCCTTGTTTGCTTTGTAAGGGGATATGAGCTAGCCCATCTGAGAAATTAGGGGTGTGAAGTTCCCACTGCTTGTGCCAATCAATACAGGACATAAACTCTCTTGCTGAAAAACGGATTCTACCTCATGATGATACCCTATCTAAATAGTAGGGTCCAGCCTATTTTTGCACCGGTAGCTCAGCTGGATAGAGTACATGGCTACGGACCATGAGGTCAGAGGTTCGAATCCTCTCCGGTGCACATTCCTTGAAGAAATGAAAAGAGTGCTTTTAGAAGTCTTTCCCTCAGGCCCTTTTGCTACGAATGCGATTCTCCTTGCTTCTTTGGTGCAAAGGAAAGGGGTCTTTATTGACCCTGCGCCGGAAAGTGGCAAGCTGCTACTAAAAGCAGCCAAGGCGCATCATCTTGAGATCATTGCTATCTTTCTCACCCATTCCCATTGGGACCATTTTTCAGACGTTGCTTTTCTTAAAAAAGAGATCCATGTTCCTGTCTATGTTCATCGAGAGGACCAGGGAAATGTAGAGCATCCAGGGAGTGATCGACTTCCTCTATTTCTTCCAATTGAAGGGGTAAAATGCGATATTTTATTAGAGGGAGGGGAGCTATTAGAGGTAGGAGATCTCACAATTGAAGTGATCCATACCCCTGGTCATACCCCAGGCGGTGTTGCTTTTTATCTAAAAAAAGAAGGGATTCTCATCTCAGGTGATACCCTTTTCAAAGGAACGATGGGAAATATCTCTTTCCCTACAGCAAATAAAGAAAAGATGTGGCAATCGCTTAAAAAACTTTCTACTTTGCCTCCTGAAACAAAGGTCTACCCTGGTCATGGAGATCCCACTACAATTGGAGCAGAGAAGTGGCTAAAAGATCCAGACCAGCTTTTTAAAAGCAGTAGGAACTACTGACCCTTTGTACACGACAAAAATTTAAATTGGTGAAAACAACTCGTTGAAAAGTGATCATATCTCCTTAACTGATCAAAGCTTAGGAGACGCTATGAGACACATCAACGAGTTGCAAGAAACATTAT
>JACPWA010000157.1 GCA_016191565.1 Simkania negevensis
ATTGGGATCACAGCAGCTTTCATCGATATGTTAATTGGAGTATTTTATGGAGCTTTTGCAGGGATGATTGGAGGAAAGACTGAAGAAGTAATGATGCGCCTAACTGATATCCTCTACTCGCTTCCCCATCTACTGATCTCTATACTTCTGATTGTAATTATGAGACCTGGCATTCTTACCATTATCATTGCTCTGACTTTTACCGGGTGGATTAATATGGCCCGGATTGTAAGATCGCAAATCCTTCAAATCAAACAGTATGATTTTGTACTTGCAGCTCATATGTTAGGCGCAAGCCGCTCAAGAATTCTCGTCTATCACCTTATTCCCAATGCTATGGGTTCGATCATCACTACAATGACTCTAACCATTCCCGCAGCAATCTTTTCTGAAGCCTTTTTAAGCTTCCTTGGCTTAGGTGTGCAGGCTCCTATTGCTAGCTGGGGAATGATGGCAAGCGATGGTCTAGCTGCTTTGCGCTACTATCCCTGGCGCCTTTTTTTCCCTGCTGCCTTTATCAGCATCACCATGCTTGCTTTTAATCTGCTTGGAGATGGGTTGCGCGATGTCCTTGACCCAAGGCTGCGCAAATGAAAGAACTTTTAGATGTGAGAAACCTGCACATTTCTTTCTCTTCAAAGAAAAAAATCATCCGAGCCGTGCGCGGTGCAAGTTTTTCCCTTTATACTGGAGAAACAGTTGGGATTGTAGGAGAGTCAGGAGCTGGAAAATCAGTCCTTGCAAAAAGCCTGCTCCGTCTTCTTCCCTCTTTTTCTACCCAAATTGAAAAAGGAGAGGTTTTCTATAAGGGAGAGGAACTTCTCTCTCAAACAGAAAACAAGATCAGATCAATTCGAGGAAAAGAAATCTCGATGATCTTTCAAGATCCGATGAGCTCTCTTAATCCAACAATGAAAATCGGAGCTCAGATCATCGAAGGCTATAAGCTGCACCACAAAAAAGCCTCTCGAAAAGAAGTTTTAGCTAAGGGACTCGAACTTTTAAATAGAGTGGGAATTCCCGATCCAGAAATCAGGTATGAACAGTATCCTCATGAACTGAGTGGAGGGATGAGACAGCGGGTGATGATTGCCATTGCAATGATAGCCTCCCCTTCTCTTCTCATTGCTGATGAACCCACCACTGCATTAGACGTCACCATCCAAATGCAAATTTTAACCCTTTTAAAAGAGATCCAACAAAAAGAAAACACTACGATTCTATTCATTACCCACGACCTAGGAATTGTCGCAGGATTTTGCGATCGAGTTCTTGTCATGTATGCAGGAAAGATTGTCGAAAGCGCTCTAACAGAAACTCTTTTTTCAAGTCCCAAACATCCTTATACCCAACTTCTTCTTAAAGCGATTCCAAGACTCGATTCTGAAGCAAAACAACCTCTCTATACCATTCATGGAACCCCTCCAGACCTTTCCCTTTTATATCCAGGCTGCAGCTTTGCTCCTCGCTGCCCTAAACGATTTGATCTTTGTGCCAAAAAAGCCCCTTCCCTCCTTCCAGTAGAAGAAAGTCAGGAGGTAAGCTGCCATCTTTATCACAATGTTGGAGAAAAAGATGGATGAGGATATCCCTCTATTTGTAATCAAAAACTTAAAAACCCATTTTCAAGTTAAGGGAGGGACTTTAAAAGCAGTTGATGATCTTTCCCTCGAAATCTACCCTTATGAAACCCTGGGAATTGTTGGGGAAAGTGGCTGTGGAAAAACGACTCTAGGGAGAACTATCATGGGAATCCACTATCCTACAAGTGGTGAAATCCTATTCCAAGGACAAAAGATCTCCGCCCTTACAGGAAAAGAGCTCAAAAGATTTCGCCGTAAAGTGCAATATATTTTTCAAGACCCCTATTCCTCTTTAAATCCTCGGATGAGCGTTGGTGAGATCATTGCAGAGCCTTTACTTATCCATACTAACCTAACTAAAACACAAAGGGAAGAGGAGGTCGAAAGCCTTTTAGACCTCGTAGGACTCGATCCTAGCTTCGCTTATCGCTTTCCTCATGAATTTAGCGGAGGACAAAGGCAACGAATCTCTATTGCCAGAGCTCTTGTCTTACATCCCCTTTTTATCATTTGCGATGAGCCTATCGCAGCCCTTGACGCTTCTATCCAAGCACAAATCGTCAACCTTCTGCAAAAACTCCGCGAAGAAATCGGTCTCACTTACCTTTTTATCTCCCATGATCTTTCCATGGTAAAGTATATTGCTGATAGGGTAGCTGTGCTCTACTTAGGGCAGCTAATGGAACTCTCCCCTAGTCATTCCCTTTACCACGACCCAAAACATCCCTACACGCAAAGCTTGATTGCTACAATTCCTATCCCTGACCCCAAGGTAGAGAAAAAAAGATCGCGCATTGTAGTCAAGGGAGAGGTTCCTAGCGCTATTCACCCTCCTAAGGGCTGTCCTTTTAATACGAGGTGTCCTAAGGCATTTGCCCCCTGTTTTGAAAAGCGTCCCGCTTGGACAGAAGTAACTCCTGAGCACTATGTCGCTTGCCATCTCTACTCTGAAAGCGAGTGTGCAAAGAAAACTAACATGCCGTGACAAAAATTGTAGCTTCGGGGATCAAACAGTTAATAGATCTCTTTTATTCACAAATCGAGAAGAAGAATTTGAAAAAAAGTAAAACCTTTGGTATTACTTATTTTTAAAACTATGGCCTATTTTCCAATGGTTATATCAAAAAAATCTCTTAAGGAGGATTTAAGCATGGCTCAGCAATTTAACCGTGAACAAACAGAGGCAAAAATCAACGTACGCGCATGGAAAGATCCTGCGTTTAAAGCAAGACTTAAAACCGCTCCCCATGATGCACTCAAGGAAATGGGAATGACCAAAATTCCAAAATCCCTAGCAATCAAAACTGAGGAAGAAGGAAAGAATCAATGGATCATTCGTCTGCATGAACGTCCTTTGAATTTCAACGAGTTATCAGAAGCAGCACTAGAAAGAATTGCCGCAGGAGAACCTCAAGAAGTCAAATGTTGTCCCAAGAATCCTACATAAAAAATCTCGATCTTGAATATC
>JACPWA010000158.1 GCA_016191565.1 Simkania negevensis
GCTTTCCATGCTGCATTCCATGCAAAAATCTTGCAGCCAATTTTATCATCCAAAATTTAATCCACAATACAAAATTTTCTAAAGAAAACAATCGGCTTTAAATGGGGGTGGATTCTTACCGCCTTGTGCTTTGACCCTTTTCCACCTCTCTTCTTCTCAAGGGGTAGGGAACATTTCTCTTTTTATCTTCGCCTTATATCTGGGTTTTCTCTATGAAAAACAGTGCTCTCTTTTCGCATCCATTGCTTTACACATGACATTCAATTCAATAAGTGTTATTCGTATACTTTTTTATAACTGATCAGAAAGGATGCTCTCTGATATGGCAAAAAAACTTCTCCTTCTTTTCCTCCTTCCCTCCTTTCTTTTTTCTGAAATCATAAGTAATGAGAAAGAACCGGAGCTAAAACCAGCAATCCCCTCAGTTCCAATAGCTCCTACCCCGCCTATAACTGTGGCAAAAAAGTCATCTTTCTCCCCCTTTCTCGCTGGACTAAACCGGACTAGTACCCTTCTTTTCTATATCCTAAATAAAACAAGCACTTCTTTTATTGCCCCATTTGCTATAGATAGCTCTCTTCTCATGGCTTACAGGGGATCAAATGGTAGAACAACAGATGAGCTTAAAGCCACCCTCCATCAAACCCTTTCTCCTGAAGAAACTCAGACAGCTTATGAAACGCTTTATTCTAAATACCAAGGAGAGGAAGGCTCCTATCGCCTTCTCCTTGCAAATGGAGTTTGGATCACAGAAGCAAGCACCCTTCTTCCCGATTATACAAAGAGCATCACCTCCTCGTTTCATGGAAGGATCCAAAAAGTCAATTTTAATGATAGCGCTAAAATAGCTGGCATGCTTAACCAGTGGATCTCAGAAAAAACAGAAGGACAGCTCAAGGCCTCTTTTAAAGCTACCGACATTGAAGGGGGAAGTAATCTCTTGTTGACAAGCGCCTTTGCTTTCCAAGGAGAATGGGAAAAACCTTTTGAAAGAAAAGACACTGGGAAAGAGCTTTTCCATCCTACCAATGCAGCTTCCACTCCTATTACTATGATGAAGCAAACAAATTTTTTTCCCTACTTCGAAAACGAAGAGACACAGCTCCTTGCTCTGCCGATCAAAAAAGTAGGAGAGGTTCCCTCCTTAGCTTTTCTTATTTTCCTACCTAAAAAACAGATAACAGGGGAACTCTTTAACTATTATTATTCTCTTGCACAAGATAAAGAAGGAGGGTTTCTCTCCTATCTAGAGGAGATGAAAAGTATCCCTCTTTCAATTAAGATCCCTCTTTTATCGCTACATACAAGCCTTGATATTTCCCCCTTACTCTATGCCATCGGTATTAAGGATGCCTTTTTTCCTCAGGCAGATTTTTCTAAGATCGACGGAAGGAAAGATCTTTATATCGGTCAAGTAGTGCACCAATGCCATTTGAGCCTAAATGAGGATGGGATCGCTGCCCCTCTTACAGGTGGAGAAGTGTTTGGCTTAGGAAAATCTCTTGAAAAAGGGAAAGAGCCGCTCGAATTTTTGGCAGCCCATCCTTTCCTTTATCTTCTGATCGATCTGGAATCGAAGCTTATTTTTGCCATCGGAGAATATAATGGCCCCTTTTCTGGAATAAAGGCTCCTCCTCCTAAAACCTCAAAACAAAAATCCCCTGTAATACAGAACACGGGTAAAAATTACAGTTTTAAGCGTGTTAAAGTTTCCGGAAATCAACGATCACAAGTTGCCTAATATTAGAAATATAAGGCAACTTGTGATCGTCGACTCGCGGGGCTTTCACGCAGCTTAAAACTGCAATTTTTAATCGTGCTTGGTATAAAACAGCAAGGCAATTAGAATGCTCAAAATTACCCAATGGGGGCTTAGCGACATTGGATTGGTGCGCAAAAATAATGAAGATGCCTGGTCCTGTCTTGAGAATCACCACTTCTTTGCCTTGGCTGATGGGATGGGAGGACATCAAGCAGGAGAGATCGCAGCAAAAGAGGCGGTCGAGTTCGTCTGCAGCTCTGTTGAAGAGCTTCTTTCTAGCTCTAAAAAATGGGAAATCTCTGAGCTCAAACTATTTACTAAACTCTTCATCGAGAATGCAAATAGCTGGGTCCACTACCTAGGAAGGAAAAGAAGTGAATATCAAGGGATGGGCACTACCCTCTCTACCCTCCTCTTTTATGAAAATTTTTTGATCTATGGGCATGTAGGAGATAGCCGGATCTATCAACTTCGCGATCACACCTTAAAGCAGCTTACTACTGACCATACCCTTCACAATCAGACCCTTCTTGATAAAAAATCTTTTTATTCCTCTTCTCTTTCTCATAAAAATATTTTAACTAAAGCGCTAGGCCCTAGAGTAGAAATCTTCCCTGAAATTGCTATTGCTCCTATCGAGATCAATGATATATACTTACTTTGCTCAGATGGCCTCTCTGACCAGTTACCAGATCTTGAAATCGCTGGCATCCTCAAGCAAGACTCCAACCCTAAAACCGCCGCCTTCACCCTCCTAAATAAAGCGAAAGAAAGAGGGGGTAGCGATAATATCACCGCAATCGTGGTAAAAATTGATGCAGTGGAAAAAAAGGATTTTTTTAGATAACAATGCAAC
>JACPWA010000168.1 GCA_016191565.1 Simkania negevensis
ACAAAAAGATTTTATGCAAGTACAATGGATTACTAGAATTGGAGAAAAAAAACGGGCTACAGAATGGCTTCCTATTTTTCTCGTTCGACTTTTTTTAGGAGTGCTTCTCCCCAATGTGTAAACACATGGCTTGAAGGCGGGAATTTGAAAGATGCCAAAATAGCGCTCAGACATTGCTAAGGGACTTTATAAACATCTCTAAAGCAGCCCCTTCCTTTAAAAGAAAACCTCCTTTTTGTTCCTTTCTATTTTATTGGAGAACTTCCACAGCTAATCAAATCAGATTCTTAAATCTTTTGAAGCAGAGCTTGGCACGGCATAATTTTGCAAAATGGTTATCTCTCTCGCTCTGAGCTGAGCTAAGTCAAAAAGAATCACCTTGCCATTTTCTGTAATAATCTGAAGAAAAGGA
Organism: Simkania negevensis; assembly: GCA_016191565.1. GTDB lineage: Bacteria > Chlamydiota > Chlamydiia > Chlamydiales > Simkaniaceae > Simkania_A > Simkania_A negevensis_A. The sequence goes on from JACPWA010000168.1 coordinate 413, forward strand.
TCTGGGCAGTTTTCAGTCAGTTCTACAAAATGCCTCATATCTCTCACCGTTTTGCCATTCACTTTTTCGACAATCTCACCAACAAGAGCTTCGTAGGTGGTATTGAGCCGATCTCGAAGCACTTGAGAAATAACAATGATCTCTTTTTTCTCCAAATCTGACCCCTCTTGGGAAAGATAATGGAAAAAAATTCTAGATATTTTTGGCATCCCTTCTTCTATCCTATGAAAATAACCTCCTCTTTCCGCTTTGGCATGAAAAAGATTCCATGTCAAAGGTTGAAAAACAACACCTCCCAAAATATAGTAAGTAGGCGGCTGTTCAAATTGGATTAAAGAGGGAAGCCCTCCCCCCTTTCTGTCCTTATCTAACCGAAGGCTGGCAACAAATCGCTTTCCTTCTCTTAGCACTTCAAGTGAGAGCTCATCCCCGTAAAACATCATTGATACAACATGGATAAAAGAAAGTTTTTCCAAAAAAGGAACTTCGATTTTCCCTTCGTTTGAAATAGAAAATCCTCCCACTTTCAATAAAATGTCTCCAAGAAATAGATGCTTATAAAAGGGGCTTGAATGATTTATCTTCGTAATGAGAACTCCAGAGTCTTCAGAACCCATCTGATAAAAATCTCGGAGCTGCTTATTTGCCATCTCTTGATAACTAAATCCAATTTGTGGAAACCCTTCATAATTCTTTTCCTTAGCTTCCTTTAAAAATCGATGGATAATAGTAGTAGGAACCATGTAGTTGATACTCTCCCCATAGCTAAACCCTTGGAAAGCAATCCCTATCACTTTTTGATTGCCGATTACTGGTCCGCCACTATTTCCTGGGTTTGTTGCGGCATCGATTTGAGCATAGAGAAGCTTTGTCTTTCGATGGGTATAAGTACCAACTTCAACCCGAGAAATAATCCCCTTAGTAATTGAAAGCCCAGCACCTCCCACAGGATAACCAAATAGCTCCACTTTCTCCTGCCTTCGTACTGGCTTATCTGAGATTTCAAGAATAGGCACTTCATTAAAAAAGCCCTCCTCCACTTCTAAAAGAGCAAGGTCGCAATCATGCCCTACACATTTTACTCTGGCTTCATAAAGACCTACACTTCCTTCTAGCTCTACCCGAATCAGCACAGCGTTTGCAATGACATGGGCACAGGTGAGTATTTGATTGCCTTCGATGACTACTCCTGTGCCAGTTACAGATTCTTGTGCAGGAGGATTCCATGGCATTCTATAAT
>JACPWA010000169.1 GCA_016191565.1 Simkania negevensis
CAGAAGTAATCAGAATTAACAAAAAAGTTGTTTTTGACCTCAATGTTATTTTGGGGAAAGGAATATTTTTTAGGGATTTTTTTAGGTACCACAATATTATGTAACCACCATACGTGTTTTTTTTCCTAAGTATTCAAGATACTTTAGTGCAAAAAAATCTTTTGCTTTATGCAATTGATCCCTTTCTTCAGTTTCTTGAAGTTGTGGAATTTTTCCTTCTAGCGTCCTAATTTTATCGCTTAGTCTTAGAAGACGACTGTCATAAATTTCCCCTACTTTACCGTTAAGGCTGTTTTCTTTTGCAATTGCTAAAAGCGCTCCCCCCATCATTCCTAAGAAAAATAATGCCGTCTCGCCCCCACTCCCCTCCTTTCCTGCTGTTGCTGCTCTAATCCACGCGTTAACGAAAACAATGGAACTGAACCCAATAAGACCTACTGTTCCCCACTTCTTAACGCGGTAAGGATAGGAATTCTTAAAAGTTATAATCGTAATATTTTCTGCTTGCAATGCCCTGTACTCTCCCTGATCCATTTGCACCAAGAACTCGCACAAATTCTTGCCTTGCAATAATGGGCACTCTCTTGCCATTAAAACTCTGAATGGTAATAAATTAGATTTTTCAAAAAAGCCATTTAAACTCGGTAAAGACATAATCTCCCCTTGGTTCATTAAAGAATAGTATAAAACATTTCTTTTTTTGTCGTTAATAAACATTGTATATTAAGAATCATTTCCGCTGGATTCTGTCCTTTAGGAAGCGTGAACACAAACGCAGAATAAATCTAAGAGGAGAACTTTTTGACCAAGACGCTTATTTTGGGGTAAACACTACAATTTTGATGTATCTATTACCTCTGTAGGGAAGACCTGAAGTAGGTTAACTTTCTGCTGTAAATTGTCCCCCGTAGAAAATTTATATCGAGAACAGTTCATCAATGATTTTAAAGCTAAGCTCGCATTATTTACTCTCTTCTATTACAATCAGACTTTTAAAGAAATTCGATATTCTCACAATGCGTTTTATTCTAAATAGATTCCAGTTTTTAGCAGCAACTGGTGAGTATATGATGCTGATCTGGAATGTGATTGTCGCTACGCTAAAGCGCCCACCCCATTGGTCGCTGATCCGTGAGCAGCTCTATAATATCGGAGTTCTCTCCCTTCCTGTCGTAGCCATGACAGGATTTTCTACTGGTCTTGTGCTAGCAGCACAATCTTTTTTTCAGCTAAGTGATAAAGGACTTGCAGGTGCAACTGGGCTGATGGTGGCTAAGGCAATGCTCACGGAGCTAGGTCCTGTTTTAACCGCCTTTATGGTCACAGGACGGGTAGGAGCAGCGATGTGCGCTGAGCTGGGAACGATGCGGGTTACCGAGCAGGTGGATGCCCTAGAAACGATGGCGGTAAATCCCCATCGCTATCTGATCGCTCCGAGGTTTATCTCAGGCACAATCATGATGCCTCTTCTTACTGTCTTTAGTATTTTTATGGGGATTTTTGGAGGGTATCTGATCTCCATTTTTTATTTTAGGATGGCCCCTACTACCTACTTTGATCCGATGCCCATCTACATCACTTTTTTTGATTTGGTGACAGGCCTTGTTAAGGCGCTAGTATTTGGAGTACTGATAGTCACCATCTCCTGTTACAAAGGGCTCACTACCTTTGGAGGAGCAGAAGGAGTTGGCCGCTCCACCACAAATAGCGTTGTGATCTGCTATACGTGTATCCTCTTTACAAATTTTCTTATCACCCTTGGTCTCAACACAATAAAAAACGCCACGGGATGGCTAATATGATTGAGATCTACGATCTTTGGAAAACCTATGAGAAAAATCAGGTCTTAAGAGGGCTCACCCTTTCAGTGAAAAAGGGAGAAACCTTGGTGGTTTTAGGTCGCTCAGGGGTAGGAAAAAGTGTTCTTCTAAAGCATATTATTGGAATTGCTAAAGCAGATAAGGGATACATCGAGGTCGATGGGGTAAGAATCTCCGACCTACATGGAGAAGCAAAATATAGTGTTACGAAAAATATTGGGATGCTCTTTCAAGGCTCTGCCCTTTTTGACTCTTTGACCATTGAAGAAAACACCAGCTTTTTCTTAAAACAGCATGGAAATCTCAAGACAGGGAAAAAATATACAAAAGGAGAGATTGCTGACATGGTCGATCATGCTTTAGAGATGGTCGGTCTTGAAGGGACGCAGAAAAAAATGCCCTCCGATCTTTCAGGGGGGATGAGAAAAAGGGCAGGACTTGCTAGACTGATTGTGTATCGACCCCTCTATCTGTTATACGATGAACCAACAACAGGGCTTGATCCAATTACTGCCATGCAAATCAACGAATTAATTGTAAAAACGCAAGAAGAACTAAAAGCGACAAGTGTGGTGGTCACTCATGATATCATTTCAGCTCTTGTAGTAGGAGATCGATTAGCTCTTCACAAGGAAGGGAAAATCGCGTATATCGAAAAGCCAGAGCGTTTTTTAGAAATTGATGACCCGATCATCGCCTTTTTAAGAAAGACAATCTCAGAAGATCCTCGCTCCTTTAGGAAAAGAGTAACATGATTGATTACATGAAAAATATGCTTATTGGCCTATTCGTGGTGGTCGCCTGTGGACTCATCGTTGGGATTATCCTATTCATCGAACCGAGTGTCGGAGACGCTAAAGAGTCTTTGGTCGTTCGCTTTTCAAACATCAATGGCCTTTCAGTGGGAACCCGGGTGATGTTTGCTGGAAAACCGGTGGGAGAAATTGTCTCCATTGAACAGATCCCCCATGCAAGAGAGCAGCCAACTGATGAGCGGGGGCAAGTCTACTTTTACCAGCTTACCCTTAATATTGACTCAAGTGTTCGGGTATACAATACAGATGAGATTACCGTACAAACTTCAGGACTTCTCGGGGAAAAATCGATTGCCATCATCCCTAAATCTCCTCCAAGAGGGGTTAAGCCTGCTCTTATTAATGCGACTATCCCCATCTATGCAGAATCGATAGATCCTTTAGAAAGCGCCTTAAGCGAACTCTCACAGCTCTCCGACAAAGTAGAAGAAACTTTAGATAAAGTGGTGGCCTGGATTGATCAAAATGGCCATGAACTTGGCGCCGCTATCCGCTCCTTTGACGATACGATGAATGAGGCTTCTAGGGCTCTTGCGCAAGTGAACCAACTCGGCCTTCTTGATGATGTAAAATGGGGCATGCAAAATTTCTCAAATGCCATGCAAAAAGTTCATCAGACGATTGATCAGCTTACGGAAGAGAGTGCTTTTACTAACCTTGCAGCTACATTAAAAAGTGCGAAACATGCAAGTGGTGCGATCGATACTGCTATGCATAATTTGTCTGAAGGGAAAGGCTCTATTGGTAAACTTTTGATGAACGATGATTCCTATCTTCAGGTGAACGCTATCCTAAGCAAGGTCGATACCCTCATGAACGATGTCAACCATTACTGAGTCCTCTTTCATCTCAATAAAGAATGGCAGCGCACGCGCCAGAAACAGGCGACTTTCCTCAGTGCCTTAGATTCCCCCGAGGCATTTCGCACCTATTTTAATAAAGAAGTGGATCTGATTAATACCTCGATGTCCCGCCTTTCGATGCTTGTTAACCGTGCTGAGGGGAGCCCTGATAAAGATAAGATCTTCGATAGCTCACAATTCAAAAAAGATTTTGCTGAACTTTTAAGAAGAGCGGAGACCCTTTCCAATAACCTTCGACTCTATAATCAACAGCTAGGCCAAGAGGCTGTTCCATAATCATGATTCCTGCCCTCCCCTACCTCTCTCTCCAAAAAGGAACCCTTTTGATTGCAAGCGGAAAAGTCAATGAAGGAATCTATAAAAGAAGCGTTCTTCTTCTCTGCGAACACAGCCGCGCTGGCTCTTTTGCCGTAATCCTCAATAAGCCTCTTTCCCTTGCTCAGATGGAGGAGCCTTTTCCTATAGAGGAGCTCTCCCACCCCAATCTCCATTTCCGCACTGGAGGTCCTATAGGCCTCGATCAGATGATCCTTCTCCATCCTCATGAACAGGGAAAGGGAAACCCGATTCCCATCTGCCCTGGAGTGTATCTCGGTGGTGAACTAGACCTCCTAGAAGAAACAAGTTCTGATCCTTCCCCTATCTTCCTCCTCTTTGGATTTGGAGAATGGGAAGCTGGCACTTTAGAAAGAGAATTTTTAAATGGAGAATGGCTACTTCACCCTGCCTCTAAAGAACTTATCTTTGATACCCCTCCAGAAAACATGTGGCAAATACTCTTAAGGCAAATGGGAGGCAAATATAAGACCCTTTCCATGCTCCCTGAACATCCTGAGTGGAATTAATTTCTTGTAAGATTCCCTAAGCTCTCTTATACTGAATAACAATTTTTTCAAGGAGTTAGAAAAATGTCTGGAACCGTGACCTTAAAAGACTATATTAAACAGTCTTCTTTTAAGAATTATCCTCAGAATGCGCTTATTGCACTTGATAATCATTCAAAGGAGGTAACAAAAATACAAAATTACATATTTGTCTTGTTTGCCATTTCTATTATTGCGGCAACAGTAAGTTATAGAAAAGGATGGAAGCGTTCTTTTTTCCCTCTTAGCATAACCTGTGCTACTGTTCTCTTTACAATGACTATAGCTCTGCAACTTGGTTTAAGAAATAATAACTGGTGGAAGGAGCATGTATTTTCTCTTCTTGAGAATAGAAACGTTATATCACCAGCCATTTTAAACTGCCTTAACGTGCTATATAAAGAGCACGTTACAGAGGAAGAGCTCCGACAAGCTTTTTTTTACAAGAATCTCTTTTCCTATATTACAAACGATAACTTTAAACAGATTGGACGGCTTGCTCTTTTCTGTGCGGTTTCTTTGCAAAAACAACCAAATATTTCGCCTTCTTTAGAACAGTTGAATATCCTCTATCCCTTTATTCAGAAAGGAGCCCCCTATGGAGAATTTACACCGCCTGCTTCTTCACAAGAGTTCTTGCGTCAGCTACAGGAAATAGAAAGCGGAACACCCACTAAGAGTTAGCGAAAGATCTCCACCCCTAAGTCTTTAAGGAGGGGAAAATCGTAAAGCGATTCGAGCTCTTTTTTGATTTTTTTCTCTTCTTTGGCAAGCCCTGCATGAAGAAGAGAAAGAGCGCTTACCATCCGGTTGATAGGGCGCATAGCTACCATCCTTTCCCTTAGGAGAAGTGCAGGGGCAAATACCATCCAAATAAAAAGTTCTTGTTCGTCGATACTCCACTTATCCTCTTCACCAACCATCTTAAGAAAGGAGAAAAAACCTGCTGAGGCAGCCATCCCTGTATCGACTGCATCTTTGCAGCTAAAACTAAAAGAGGTTGGTTTTATAAGATCGATGATTTTAAGGAGGAA
>JACPWA010000170.1 GCA_016191565.1 Simkania negevensis
GAAGAAGTCCGCAGCGACATTAGCGAGCTCCACTTTGCCCTTTTAATCGGCGCCTATTTTGAGTCGGACCAGCTTTCCCTATGCAGGGAATATTTGGAAGAGCTTAAAGACCTCGCTGACACTTACGGATTTGAAGTGGTTTATAAAGCCCCCTGTTTTCTACGTGAAATCAATCCTGCTACTTATATCGGCAGTGGAAAAGCGGAAGAACTTGTACAAAAAGCAAATGAGCTTAAAGCAGACCTCATCATCATCGATGAAGAAATCTCTCCTAATCAGGGGAAAAATTTAGAACGTTTATTTAAACGTCCCGTTATCGATCGAACAGAACTTATTCTAGAAGTGTTTGCCAAAAGGGCTCAAACTAAAGAAGCAAAAATTCAGATTGAGCTTGCCAAAGCGCACTATCAACTTCCCCGTCTGAAGCGTCTATGGACCCACCTCTCAAGGCAAACTGCTGGAGGAAAAGGTTATTTAAAGGGAGCAGGGGAAAGGCAAATCGAAATCGATCGCCGTTTAGTGCGCAAGAAAATTACCCAGCTAGAACAGGAATTAAAAGAGGTGAGCCACCATAGAAAAACGCAGCGCAAAGCAAGAGAGCGCTCTCAGATTCCCACCTTTGCTATTGTAGGCTATACCAACGTTGGAAAATCGACTCTTTTAAGTGCCCTTACCAAAGCTGAAGTGCTGATCGAAGATAAACTCTTTGCCACTTTAGATACAACAGCTAGACATTTTATCTTGCCCAATGGACAAAAGATCCTCCTGATCGATACAGTGGGCTTTATTCGTAAAATTCCCCATAATCTCGTCGCTGCTTTTCGAAGCACCTTGGAAGAGAGCATTCATACCGATGTAATTCTCCATCTTATCGATGTCCATCATCCTCTTGCCGAAGAGCAGGCTAAAGCTACCTATGAAGTCTTAAAAGAACTGGGTATAGAAAAGAAAGAGATCATCACTGCTTTGAATAAAGTAGACCTAATAGAAAATAAAGGAATTATCAGCCGTTTTAAATTAAAATACCCTAGAGTAATTCCCATCTCTGCAAAACAAAAAGAGGGATTTAACGAGCTCATGCAAGCGATGATGCAATCGCTGGTTAAGTTGAGACAAATGGTGAAGCTTTGCATTCCTCAAAAAGAGTATGGGCACTTTTCTTCTTTATTAGATGAGGGAAAAGTGCTGAGGCAGGAATATGAGGGAAATGATATTTTGATTGAAATGGAGATCCCTTCTCATCTACTCTATCAAGTAGAAAAATACCAAATGGCGTAAATATGGGAACTATATATGCACTCCCTAAAGAAGAAAGACCGCGCGAAAGGTTTTTAAAGCAGGGAGCTGATTCTCTTTCACTCACAGAACTTTTAGCGATTTGCCTAGGGAATGGTACTAAAAAGCGTTCTGTTTTACACCTTGCTGAAGAGCTTTTAACTCAGTTCGGCAGCCTCAAGCATCTTCTTAGCGCTTCGACTGAGGAGCTTACCAAGGTTAAAGGAATTGGCCCTGTTAAAGCAATTCAACTCCAAGCAATGTTTGCTTTAGCTAAAAAGATTACAAAGCCGGCTGGCCCTGCTAAATTTGTGGTGAAAAGCCCCCAGGATGTCTTTTTTTTAATCCGCTCTGAACTTCAATATCTGGAGAAAGAAACCCTTTTCATTCTCCTTCGAGATGTCAAAGGGGTGATTTTTCATCACGAGATGGTTGCGGTCGGAATCCTCTCTGAGGTGCTCATCCATCCCCGAGAGATCTTTGCTCTTGCTGTAAAGCGGCATGCCTATAGTTTTATTCTGGCTCATAACCACCCTAGCGGTGATCCCACCCCTTCCAATCAAGATCTTAAACTCACTAAGTCAATCTATTCCTCCTCCCTAATGATGGGCACTCGCCTTGATGATCATCTAATCATTGGCAATAGTAGCTATGTTTCTCTCTGGGAAAAAGGGCTTTTTCCTCATGCGAAATATTAGTTGGGTTTTTCTTTGCTCCGCTGTTGGAAAGATTGGTAAAAGAGCTCATATTTTTTTTTATGACCTTCCCGGGTCGACCAGTTCTTGATTTCTTCCATATCAACAGTTTGCTCTAAAGCTACTTCAATTGCTTGCTTTAGGCCTTGAGTATCGTTCCAATGGTAAAAACTTGCTAGACGGTCTTTTACGCAGTCTGTTGGACGGAGAAGTTTGACCTTTCCAAAATGAGTCTCTATTTCTTCAAACTCACTTAATGACTCATTTCCAACAGCAATCGGAGGAGATACGAATTCTACAAACCATTTACAATTTTTATGCTGAAAGTATCCCTCTTTTTCTATAAGCCCTAATTTTTCTAAGACCTCCTTTACTTTTTTCATATTCTCATAGGTTATGAAATCTAGATCATAGGATTGGTAACGGTTATGAGAGTAAATAGTAACACAAGCTCCTCCCACCAAAACTGTATCAATTCCATGTTTCTTTAATTCTTCTGAAATTAAACCAGCTAGGTCTCCTAATGAAATCTCTTTCCAATCTATGTTCATAATCTTGGTAGAAGCTTACTTTAAAACAAATTTATAAGGGCTTTCCTTTTCTTCTTGGTCTCTTACGTATAGAAGGTTCATAATATTTTTCCCGAATTTCTAGCGGAAGAAAAGAGTAGCTTTTTTCTAAGAAAGCTGTTAGTTCCTTGAGAAAGGGATATCGAGGATTGAACTGGTAGCTGAGAGTTGTCCCAATCTTTTGGTGAACCAAAATACTTCCTCTTTCAAGTCTTCCCAAAGCATTTTGAATGCTATATAAGGGGAGGCCCAGTCTTCTTCTTAATTCGGAAGCGTAGCATTTCTCATTGCTAATCAAATAAAAAAATATTTTTTCAATAAGCTGATTACCAAATAAATTTTCTAACATAATCTACCACCTTTTTTGGTCATGTTACCAACTTTTTTGGTGGATGTCAAAAACATTTATGCAAAAGGTTTATTAATTAAAAACTCACATACTGTAATCACGCGAGTTTTATGCTCTTTGCATTATGGAGTTTAACACTACCACGTTTTTAAGGAGTAGCCCGCTTTCTTTTCGCTCAAATCGCCTTAAGCTCGCGCGATTACAGTATGTGAGTTAAAAAGCAAAGTTCTCTTTTATGAGATCGATCACTCCCATGGTGAACATCTGTACTCCAATTAAGCAAAGAATCATTCCCCCCATCTTTTCGAAAGCAAGGAGCCCCTTTTCTCCTAGAATATGCTTTATATTAGAGGCAATGATGGCAGTGAGATACGAAATCGCTATAACCGAAACGATCATCACCGTGGTGATCAAATGGTTATCGACTTTTGAAGAAAAAAGCATGACAGAAGTGATAGAGCCTGGGCCAGCAATTACCGGTGTGGCTAGAGGAACAAGCATCGGCTCATGTTCAGCAGCTTCCTCTTGTTTTCGTTTAGGAAAAATCATCCCAATAGCAATAATCAGCAGGAGAAAACCTCCTGCAATTCCAACTACTGGCTTTGCAATTCCGAGCACTGAGAAGATATGGCTTCCAAAGAAATTAAAAAGGAGGAGGATAATCAGGGCAAAGGTAAACTCTCTGAGGAGGATCATGCGCTGCCTTTGGAGAGAATAACGGGCTAAAAGCCCAATGAAAAGAGGAATATTGCCCAGGACGTTTACAACAAAAAAAAGGGACAAAGCCATTGATAAAAGGTTAGTACTCACTTGGGGAACTCATCGATTTTTTACATAGAGTAGCCTTTAGCTCTCTTTTTACCCAAGGATTTTCGATTTAACTATACCCCCCAGAGCTATCCAGGTTTCTTAAGTATAAAACTCGATTGTGGAGAAACAGGACTAATCAAGCGAAAAAAGTGTACTATATAGTAAAAAATATTTTGATTGCTTCTCCCCCCTTTTTTCAGGTATTCTTTCTGGATATGCAATCACCTCTCTAAATTGTATAATGAAGATAAAAGTTAAACAAGGC
>JACPWA010000171.1 GCA_016191565.1 Simkania negevensis
AGGACCAGCTTCCTCTGAGATTATTGAAGGATTTTCCTTTGTCTTAAAACATCCCATGCTACATTTTTTGCAACGTAGCGCTTTAAAACGTCGATTTTTCAGAAATACTTATTACAAACACCAGGTTATGTCTCACGATGTTGAAATGCTTAAAAGGTACACTTTTCAAAAACCCTTAAGGATCCTTATATCTGGCTCTCATGGGCTTTTGGGAAGCGCTCTTTATTACTATCTGAACTTTATGGGCCATGAGGTCTATCGCTTAGAAAGAAAACAGCAAAAAACAGAAGAGAAGATTGTAATGTGGGATTCTACTTCTGGAAGAGTTCAGCTTTCTGACTTAGAGAATTTTGACGCTGTGATCAACCTTTCTGGAGAAAATATAGGAAAAGGGCGATGGACGAAGAAAAAAAAAGATAAGATTTTAAAGAGCCGAGTTACAATAACAGAAAATCTAGCCTGTGCTATTTTAAAACTAAAAAGTCCTCCTAAATTATTTATCAACGCCTCTGCTGTCGGTTTTTATGGTTCGAAAGGAAATGACGCAATCCCTGAAAATAGTCCCCCAGGAAAAGGAATGTTTATTTCTGAAGTATGCCAGCATTGGGAAAGGGCTGCAAGAGAATTAGAGGAGAGAGGAATCAGGGTAGTCCTTACCCGTTTTGGAGCAGTACTTAGCCCTAAAGGAGGAATGCTTAAAAAATTTCTCCTCCCTTTTCAGTTAGGGCTAGGGGGAAAGATCGGGAGTGGGAAACAATTTATGAGCTGGATAACAATTGATGATCTGGTTGCTGCGGTTTACCATATTCTCATGACTTCTTCAATAAAGGGAGCAGTGAATATTGTTTCTCCTCAACCGATCAGAAATGAAGAGTTTGCTAAAGCTTTGGCTAAAAAGATAAAGAGATGGCAAGGACCTCCACTCCCCATTTTTGCTCTTAAGCTTTTTTTTGGACAGAAAGGAGAAGAGCTCTTTTTGGCTAGTATTCGGGCTTATCCAGAAAAGCTAATACAGAGTCACTTTGACTTCCATTATCCGAGTTTACAACAAGCTTTTGATCATCTCCTTTAAAAAGTATCGTTTTTAAGCCCTGTCTAAAACTCGCCATTTTTCCAAACAAAGTGAGTTTCGAAAGAAGTCTATTGTATCTAGATAAAATAATGCATAGCGATTTTCTTATAGGAGTGTAGCTCTTTCTCTTCCCAATCTTGCTCCTTTTGTAGTTCTTTTCCCAGCCACTTTACTACTTTAGGGGCGATTTCAAGGCTGATTTCAGCGCCTAGAAGAAGAGAACGGGTTCTTCTGGAAAGGAGGTCATCTAAGGTTCGGGCCATTTCATGGCGGATGGCCCAAATGATCTCTGCTTTAAGGTAGGGAAGAGTAGGGTGGAGGGGTTCTTCATAGGATGGATCCTCTTTGAGGAGGGAGTGAAGTAATTGTGCATCAGAGCCATAAACACTCCAGGGGTCGAGAGGGTCAACATTTTTTGCATAGCCATGGAGTTTTAAATGCTTTGTAGAGGAAGGGATCCAGGGAATCTGATTGTTTTTTATTGCTTTATCAATTACATCCTGAGCCATTTTTCGGTAGGTAGTCCATTTTCCCCCTGCAATGGTGATAAGACCTGAGTTTGAGGTGATGATCTCGTGATCGCGAGAAATCTGTCCTGTTTTTTTTCCATCGCTTTCTCGCACTAGGGGGCGTATTCCAGAGAAAACGGAAAGAATATCATGTCTAGTGGGGGTTTTAGTAAGATATTGTTTGGCATGGTGGAGAAGAAAATCGATTTCCTCTTCTTTTGGAAGAGGTTCTAAGTCTATTATAGATGTGTGTGAGTCGGTGGTGCCGATCAAGACCCGATTGTGCCAAGGGACCATAAAAATCACTCGTCCATCTTCAGTATGGGGGATGAGAAGGGCAGTTTCACTTTGCAAAAAACTGGCATCTAAGACGAGGTGAATCCCTTGGCTAGGCTCAATGATGGGAGGAAGGGTTTGATCATCTAATTTTCGAATAGCATCAGAAAAAGGACCGCAAGCGTTAATCACCACTTTTGCATTGATTTCGATTTCTTTTCCTGTTTCTTGGTCTTTAGCAACTACGCCGGTAGTTTTTTTTCCTTTTTTAAGGAGAGAGATGACTTTCATATAATTAATGAGGCAGCCCTCTAAATCAGCAGCAGTCTTGGCCAAAGTAATCGCCAGTCTAGCATCGTCAAATTGTCCATCATAATAGATGGTCCCTCCGCGGAGATCCTTGGTTTCTAGGGTAGGCATGGCTTTAATGGCTTCTTTAACCGAAAGATGTTTAGAAGGTTCGAGCCCAAGGCTTCCTGCTAAAAGATCATAGATTTTAAGGCCTACTCCATAAAAAGGGCCTTCCCACCAATGATAACTAGGCACGAAAAAAGGGAGGTGATAAATTAGATGGGGGGCGTTTTGACAGAGCAGTCCACGTTCTTTTAATGCTTCAAAAACAAGAGGGATATGCCCTTGCTGTAAATAACGTAGCCCTCCATGAATGAGTTTAGTGCTACGCGATGAGGTTCCCTTAGCAAAATCACTTTGCTCTAGGAGGAGGGTTTTAAGGCCGCGTGCTGCTGCATCTACTGCTGCACCAAGTCCAGTTGCCCCTCCTCCAATAATAAGAACATCCCAACTTCCTTTCTCTTCACTCAGAGCACCTAGCATCTCATTTCGATTCATTAAGTTTGGTTCCTGTATCAAATATACATTCACTTATATCAAGCACGATTAATACTAAATGTAAGAAATAAAATTGATGTTTTAAACTACATAAAAGCTCTGCGAACCAGCGGTCGCAAATTTCCTTATATTTCTAATATTAGGCAATTTGTAATCGTTGATTATCGGGAATTTTGATGTGCTTAAAATTGCGATTTTTAATCGTATTCGGTATTACATGGAGCTGCGAAAAAGAGGCACTTTTAGGAAAATACATTTGCAAAACATCACAAGGCTGGAAGTAGGCTGCTCCTTCCTCTAAATTAACATCAATCACATGTCCTCCTACTTTATGATCTTTGTCAATGAAGTGGAAGTGAAATCCACCGATTCCTACTTCATCTAAATAAAAGGGAAAATAGTAGCCAATGAGAGTTCCTTCCACTTCCTTAAGGATAAAAGGATTGTGCTCTACTTCTTTTAATGATTTATAAGGAGGGGTTTGCTTAATTAAATTGCGTAAAGAGACTTCTGGAAATTTTCCTATAATTTTAACTCCATGAGGCCTTTCCTTTTTTTTTAAAGAGAGCATCAAAGCTACGGTGAGCTTTCGAATATTTTTTATCTTTTTAAGCTGCGTAGAAAAGGTGGGCTTAAAAAACATCACAGTAGCAAAAGGAGTTTTCTGTGTTGGTTTGACATAGTTTAGTTTTCCTTTGGGACTATCTTGATAGAATTTTCCATCGATAGCGGTCATCTCTCCATCAAGGCCATTAAAAGTTCCTATTCCAAAATCTCCTAACTTAGAGAGTTCTTCATAGGTAATATCTCCATCGTAGATCCTTTCAATAAGAGCATGGAAAGAGGAAACTTGATGCAAGGTAGAGCTCTGGCTATTTGTCTGACTAAAAAGGGAAAAGTTTAGGGAAAGGAAAAGAATTATAGCGGCTGCCTTAGCTTTCATACTGACTCCAAACTTTTATACAGGCAACAGCCTTTTGCCACTCTTTTTTTTTTGTCTCATTGATTCCTTTGGAAAGGAGGGGAGTAATCTGACTTTCTTCTTGCCAGAGACTGCTTAGCTCTTCCTTATTTTTCCAAAACTCTACAGCGAGTCCTGCTAAAAAAGAGACGCCAAGAGCAGTCATTTCCTTACATTTAGGACGGATGAGAGGAATTTGCAATTGGTCTGCTTGAATTTGCATCAGGAGGGCATTTTCAACGGCTCCTCCATCGACCCGAAGCTGTTTAATATCAAGTCCTTTTTCCTGTTGCATAACGTCGATAATATCGGTCACCTGATGCGCAATCCCCTCTAGTGCAGCATAGGCAATATGGCAGCGGTTTGTCCCTCGTGTAATTCCAAAAAGGGTTCCTCTTGCTTTGGGCTCCCAATAGGGGGCACCTAATCCTGTAAAGGAGGGAACAAAAGTTAAACCGGCAGAATCTTTTACTTTACTTGCTAAAGCTTCAATGTCTTTTGCTGTTTCGATGATTTTTAGTTCATCACGCAACCACTGAATGAGAGCACCTCCAATAAAAACGCTCCCTTCAAAAGCGTAATAGGTTTCTTCTTTGGTTTTATATGCTACAGTAGTGAGAAGATGGTTTTTGGAAAGGAGGGGCTCTTTTCCGATGTTTACTAGGATAAAACAACCAGTGCCGTAAGTGACTTTTCCTCCTCCTCTTGTGATGCAGCCATGTCCAAAAAGGGAAGCTTGCTGATCTCCAGCAATTCCAGCAATGGGAACTCGTGGTGAAAAAAGTTCAAGAGAAGTGCTGCCGTAAATTTCGCTAGAACTTTTCACCTCTGGTAAAATTGAGCGAGGGACCTGCAGAATTTTCAAAATCTCTTCATCCCAGTCATTTTTTTCTAAATTATAAAGAAGGGTGCGCGAAGCATTAGTAGCATCAGTAATATGGAGTTTTCCACCAGTAAGTTTCCAAATTAGCCAGGAATCAATGGTACCAAAGCAAAGTTCTCCTTGCTTAGCAAGAAGCCTCGCTCCTCTGATATGATCTAAAAGCCATCGGATCTTCGTTCCTGAAAAGTAGGGGTCGATAAGGAGTCCTGTTTTTTGATGAAAAATCGGTTCTAGCTGCTCTTGTTTCAGCTCATTGCAAAGTTCTGTAGTCCGTCTGTCTTGCCAAACAATAGCAGGGGCAATAGGTCTAGATGTTTTTCTCTCCCAAAGAACAGTAGTTTCCCTTTGATTAGTGATTCCGATCCCTTTGATCTTGTTGGAGGGGGTGTGGGTATGAGCTAAGACTTCGGCGATCACAGAAACTTGGGTAGACCAGATCTCATTTGCATCATGTTCCACCCACCCTGGTCTAGGAAAATATTGGGGGAACTCTTTTTGAGCCATTCCAACGATCTTTCCTTTACGGTCAACAAGAAGAGCGCGGCAGCTCGTAGTTCCTTGATCGATTGCTAAAATGTAGGACATTTGGGGCCCTTACCTTTTCTTTTCTCTTGATTTGTACCTTTTACTGAGATCTGCTATATGTCAATAAAAACTTATAAATTACAAAGATGAGCATTTTTTTAGCAGAGTTTCTAGGTACCCTTCTTTTAATTCTTTTAGGAGATGGGGTGGTTGCTAATGTTCTCCTCAAACAGTCGAAAGGGGAAAACTCAGGCTGGATTGTGATCACTACAGGATGGGGATTTGCGGTGACAATTGCTGTCTATATAGTTGGATGGGTAAGTGGAGGACATATCAATCCTGCAGTGACCTTTGGACTTGCACTTGTTCATAAAACTCCTTGGGCCCTTGTTCCCTTTTATGTGATGGGGCAGGTACTAGGAGCTATGGTAGGCGCTCTTTTGGTCTATCTTACTTATTATTCTCACTTTGCTAAGACGGAAAATGTCACGTATAAGTTACTTGTCTTCTGTACCAAGCCTGCCATTGAAAAAAAGAGATGGAACTTTGTCACTGAAGCAATTGGCACTGCTGTGCTCCTTTGTGGTGTGATCGGAATTTTCAATATCCATAATGGGATTGGTTCAGGGATAGGTCCTTTTGCTGTGGGGCTTTTAGTCTTTAGCATTGGCCTTTCTCTTGGAGGTCCTACTGGCTATGCGATCAACCCTGCCCGTGATTTAGGCCCTCGGATCATGCATGCCCTTCTTCCGATCCCTGAAAAAGGTTCCTCTGAGTGGCACTATGCTTGGATTCCGATCTTTGCTCCACTAATCGGTGGGGGAATAGGTGCTCTTCTTTATGAATATGTAATTTCTTCTTTAATTCCTTTACCTTGAGCTGAATAAAACTTGTGCTAAGGAAAAAAAACTTTCTTCATTTTTCTTTCTATCGGACAATTAGAGTAGATATTCTCACTGTTTTCCTCTCTTTATTTATCTTTTCTTTTCTTCTCGTTTTATTATTTACCTATGTTAAAAGCTCTAAATCGATTCTCGAATTTTCTGTAGGGACCATTGAAAGAGCTAGCGCCGTGGTCCTTGGTAGGGTAGCTGAGACTATTCGGGATTGTGAGCAAATGCCAGAGATTGCTGCTGACTTTTTCCCCTCTCTTGAGAACCTTACCTTTGAAAATCAAAAGCTACTTGCTTATTTAGAAAGTGTGATTAAATTTGATACTAATTTTACTAGTTTTTATGTAGCAACCGTTGATGGAGGCTTTATAGCAGTAAATAATCTAGAGTTGACCGGTCAGACCCATTATATTTCTGATCGCTTAAAGATACTCCCTTTACCAGAAGATGGGTTTGGAAAAATACTCTATTCTCTTACCTTTGTCGATCGCACTCAGCAGCCTGCTAGAAGTGTCTGGTATTATAAGAATGATAAATTTCAAACAGTGGGTAAAGAAGAAATTATTGGAACCCTTTATGATCCGAGGATTAGACCCTGGTATATCGGCGCTGTAAAAAGTGAGGGACTCCACTGGGAGAACATCACAGAACACTATGTTACGGGGGGAGAGAAGGGGATTAACGTAGCTAAAAAAATCCTAAACGAAAAAAAAGAGGTCATCGGTGTTGTGGGGGCAAACATGGCACTTAGCTTTTTTTCTAAATTTCTGTTAAATCAAAAAATTGGTCAAACAGGAAGAGTTTTTGTTTTAGATAAATCAGGTGAAATCCTCCTTCCTCTTAAAGAAGATAGGCAAATAAGCGCTAAAAGGCTCGCTCAAGAAAAGGAGCTTACTTATTTAGCTTATCAGCAATTTTTAGAAAATCAACAAGCAGCCTTCCGAATCGAAAAAGAGGGGACCGAGTATTTATCTTATCTCACTAAAATCCCCGTCGCACAAGGGCTTGAGTGGTATGTTGCTATTATAGTTCCCCTTTCTGATTTTTTTATCGATCTTTTACATACACAAACGATGATTGCCGTTATTACACTTATGATTTTGATAGTTTCAGCAATTTTTGTTTCCTACTTTTCGAAGCGGATTTCCTCTCCTATTGTACAACTTGCTGAGGAGGTTGATGAAATCAGGCATCTTCGTTTTGATAGGGAAAAGAGGGTCATATCTAATATCAAAGAGATAGAT
>JACPWA010000222.1 GCA_016191565.1 Simkania negevensis
AAAACACAAGAGGCATTAAAAGTAATCACATGTTTTTGACTATTCCAATTCTCGCCCTCATAGGCGCTACCCTCCTTACTGCTCTCGTTAAAGCCCTTTATGTACTAGGGAGAATTCCAGTAAAAAAAGAGTTTAGAAAAAGACCTTTTTTTTACTCTTTCTTCCATCTTGTTGAGAGGTTATTTGCCGATAAACGTTGGGAAATTCTCCTCTACCTCCTCAGCTTCACCAAACATCTCCTGCGATTGATCTATGCCATCTCCTTTTTCTCCTACCTCCTCTTCTTTTTTTCTACCGCTTTCCCTCTTCCTCTTCTTCAATCAACTACTTTCTTTATCCTTATCCTTGGCATTGCCCTCTTTTTTGATTTTCTCCCCCGCCTTTTTGTTCCTTATGCTCCGAAAACCTTTTTTAAAATTGCAGCAGTGGGAAGCACCCCTTTTCTTTTCCTTTTTTTTCCTATTACCTTTCCCTTAGCTAAACTTCAAAAAATCTTCCTTAAGAAAAAACAATGGGGAAAAGGGGCTTTTAGAGCAGAGGTTAAGGAAAAAATTTTAGAACTTGCTCAAGAATCTGAATTCAGTGAGGAGCTTGGCCCTCTCGATCGAAAGCTGATCACCTCGATCGCCTCCTACCGAGAGCGGATCGTTAGAGAAATTATGATCCCCCGGATCAATATTTTTTCCCTTTCGGTACATCAAACTGTTCATGATGCTGCCGAGAAATTTATCTCCGAACGATACTCTCGCATTCCAGTTTATAAAGATAGCCTCGACACAGTCGTCGGAATTCTTCACTATAAAGATGTGATGACCTACTACTATCAAAGCATGGAGACTCAAAACAAAGCACTCCTAGAAACCCCTCTTAGTAAATTGATTAAACCGGTGATCTACACCCCTGAAACTAAAAAAATCTCCCACCTCCTCCAGGAATTTAGAAAAATGCAAATCCACCTCTCCATCGTAGTCGATGAATATGGAGGAACAGAAGGGATTGTTACTATCGAAGATATTTTAGAAGAGCTGGTAGGGGAAATCGGCGATGAATTTGATAAACTTGAAGAGGACAAGCTCTATATCACCTTTCCAGGAGGAGGCTGGATTGTCAACGGAAAAATGAGCATCATCGACATCGAAAAAGAGCTCGGAATTGAGATCCCTAAAAGCCCTGAGTATGACACGATTGGAGGCTATGTGTTCCATCGCGCAGGGACTATTCCTTCCAAAGGGTGGAAAATCCATCATGATAACTTTGATTTAGAAATCCTTGCTTCGACCGACAGGG
>JACPWA010000223.1 GCA_016191565.1 Simkania negevensis
AGATCTTTAAGGTGGGAAAAGTAAAGAGATTGAGCCCTATCAGGAGTGTTTTCTGCGCAGGCAAAGTTAAAGCGGTTAAAGGCTAAAAATCCTGCTCCTAGCCCCTCCTCTTTCTGATGCTTAAGATGAGCAAGCTGGAGGAGTTTGACAGTAGAAATAGGACAAGGATCTTGAAACACTTCGCGCAAAATCTGATGCTCATTAGAAGAGGCATCGGCAATAGCAAGTGTTTGAAACTGTCTCAGAGAGATGTCATAAGTACAAACGTCATAAGAAGAACTAAGGTCTTGCTTATGAGCATTAAATAACATGTCGAGTTGAGGGAATTTCAGGTGAGGAATTTTTTTTAAGGGGTCTTCAGTAAGATCTGGAGATAGCTTAGCAAGGGCAAAGCCAAGAAAAAAAGGGGAAGCAATCTTATGAAGGCTAGCAAGAGCTTGTTGTATCTGATTACATTTTTCAAAGTAGGCAGCTCCTACAAGGCTAAGAAGAGCATGAAGATGCCTGTCTTCCTCTTTTTCATGCGCAAGTTTTTCATAGAAATAAGAGGTAGTTTTTGTATTTGCTGCTCCAAAAGATACACAAAGAGCTGCATATGTTCCCTTCTCGATGAAGAAGGGATAAGTCTGCTTGGAAAGAGGGCGACCCTTATCTTTGCCCTGCTCTAGGAATGGACAGTGTGTTACTTTCACCCCTATAGTAAGGTCGGTTGGATCTAAAGATAGGAACTTTTCCTCTCCCTTGCCTTGTAGATTCATTTCCCTTAGATAAAGGCGATGGTTAGAGGCACCATCGGGGGAAAATTGGAGAAAAAGTGTAGTGAGATTAAGATCTACAAAATAAGGATTAATTTGTATTTTTTTATGAGGATTTTGATGGGAAAATATCTCGATTTCTACATCTGCAAAGAGCTTTTTCTCTTTGTCCAACTGTTTAAGAACTTGGGGCTCTCCTTGGACGGAGGGACGGGGGAAATCGCTCCATGAGGCACATTGTTTTTTGAGCTGTCTACAATGTATCCCAACATCAGCTAGAGAAAGTCCCTGTTTTCTAAGCTCCTCTTCTACAAAGCGCACAAAAAGCAATCCTACGGTATCGTTTCCTTCGGGGCCAATATGTTTCAAAATGTTTTCATCCCCTTGTAGATAACGGGCAAGCCAGCGATCAGCATTGGCATATTCTTCAGGCATGAAATGATAAAGATCATAGCCTTCGTTTACTTGCATTTCTTTCATCCAAGGAAAAAGGGAGATCCATTCTTCTCCATTAAAAAAAAGGACCCAGGGGTAGTTGAGAAGGACTTCTTCTTTGTTTGGCAACTTAGTCAAAAGCAGTTTTTCCACAAAAGCTTTAGGCAGAAGGGAGGGCTTATCATAAGCGTAGACTGCTTGGTAGCCAGCTTGGCGGAGAAGGTATACAAGGAGCATGCACTGTTCCCATGCAGAGCCTCTTTTTTCTAGAAACGTAGTATAGGGGTTTCTGAAGATACGTGGCGCTTGAAGAACTTCCCCCTCTTGATGGAGGAAAGGATCGACAAGTTCAATTTCATTATGAACATATTGAGTAATAGCAAGCGGATCTTTATGTAACTTTTCTACAAACTGGTCTAAAACTGGAAAGGAGATAGCTTCTTGATATTTTGGAAGTGGATCTTGTTTTTCTTTAATAAAAAAGCTGGTGTTATAAGAAACTTGAAGAAGAGGTTTACTCCTATTTAGCAGAAGTGGCTTGCGGAGCATAGCAAGTTGCCAAGGAGGAGGGGGAATAAAGTGAGAGGAGTAAAGAAGTGTCTCTGTGTTATTTTCTTTTAAGGAGAAAGAAAATTGGTAATCTGTATAACTTCCTTTCTGGGCAATGATAAGGGTAAATGGGCAAGAAGGATCTAAAACAAAGTTTAATCGTAAATCAAGCCCAAACTCTGTTTTCAGTTTTGTTTCAGGGATAATAAGTGTCTGATCAGTTCTCAAGTAATGCTCCCAGGAGCTGGTATTTTTTATAGGGAGAGTTATCTGTTCTTCATGAATAACCTCTCCATGTTTGTGGACTTTTATAAAGAGGTGAGAGATAGGGGAATTATTTTGCAGTAAGAAGCGATAAAATTGTCCTGTGAAGAGGGTGAGATCTTTTGCTGTTTTATCACCTTGTTTACTCATTTGACCATCTAAGGGAAGGACCAAAGGGTACGATCGATTGTGTAGCATCTTTGCTAGAAAGAGGTCAGGGCGAAGAAGTAAGGCTTTATTAGCAAAGAAAAGCTTTCTCCGCTCTTTTTCTCTCTGCTCAAATTCCTCTCTTGAGAGAGAGGGAAAAGTTGCTGTAAAGTGTTTAGCATCCGCCTCTTTTTTAAAAAGGGAGATCTGATTTTGAAGCTCTGCGAGTTCTTCTGAAGCTTCTTTTGCATGTTCTACATCGCTTTCTATTAGTTGCTCCAACAAGGGCACGATTTGTTTTTGTACTTCAAAGGAAGCGCGTTTAAGCTCTTTTTTTTGTAGGACTTCTGTTTCTTCTCTTAAAGCAGCTATCCGTTTTTTTAATTCCCCTCTCTGGCTATCCACAATGTGAGGCCACTCTATTGCTGCTTGCTTGCACCTATTGGCTGCTTCTTCTATATTCTGGATGACTTGCTTTAAAGCAGCTTTATCTTCTTCCCTAGAAGAGGAGGCAAGAAGCTGAGCTGCTGCTCGGATAGAAACTAATGCTTCTTCATAGAGCTGCATAGCTTCTTTTAGATGGGATACTACTTCCTTAGTATTATTGAGACGGCGGGGAGTTTCGATCTCTTTAGCTCGTGCCTTTTCCTTTTTTGCGATCCCTTCTTCATAGAGAGACTGAACTTTCTTAAAAAGCTCTTCCTCCTGCTCAGAAGCAATAAGCGAGCGAAGAGGTCCTTCTAATGCTTCTACCTGTGCAATGCATGATAATCTATGCTCTTTGCTCCTTTTTTTCAGGGGCTTATGCCAATCTGCTTTCTCTCGCTTGTGCTCTTTGATTTTCTTTAAAAGAAGATCGATATCGGCAATAGCATGGCGATAGCAAGCAACGGCCTTTTGAAGAAAATAGATAGCTTCTTTGCGCTGAGAAGGGTCACACTTGTTTGCTTCACCAATATGTCCATTTGCAGCTTTGCATTGGTTAAGAGAGTGGTTATAAATCCCCTCTCCTGCGTGTTGCTTAAATGCATAAAGGAGGTTAGGAATGAGGGAAAGTAAAAGGACAAAGCGAATAAGTCGCATCTAAACTCTCTTTGGCTGATAGCAAATAAGAACTTAACAAAGGAGCCATAGTAACTTTAAAATTTATTATGCGCAATAAAAAGCAAAAATCATCTTGACCTTATTTGGAAAGTGTTGGTCGCATCCGATTCTAATCGATAAGGGCTAAAAGTTACCTTGTTGATGCGCTGGCAATGTGAGCGGCTAATTCAGTTGCGAATGACTTTAAGTTAGTCATTTCACTTAGACAAGTCCACATACCGTTTTCTCTTGCTGAGGCGGATGACAACAGTAAGCAAGCAGCGGAATAGAGTTGTTCACGAACTAACTTTTTACAAAGAATGTCATATCTATCCGCGTAAGATGCTCCTTTAAATTCTTTGAAGAGGGGAAAATGAGGCGAGCGGTCATTTACAGGAGTTTTCGATTGAAGGCAGTCTTCTAGAAGCATTAGCCATCCAACAAAAGGTTTTGGAGCTTCACCAAATGCCCCTTCTCGATAAGCCAACCAAAAATCATGCGATGTTCCAATTGCTTCTTCTGCACGGTTGTTAAAATTATTTCCAAGGGAACCAACCTGCGATTTTAATTCAACTGCTGCAACTAGTGCTCTGTAACAGAAAATTTAGATACAATTTTTAATCTTTCCTATAATCTGTTTCTATAAAAGAATTGATTTACTCAGGAAAGGGGAAAAATATGGGCAGGCATCAAGACAGTATAGTGTATCTGACAAAAGAAGA
>JACPWA010000224.1 GCA_016191565.1 Simkania negevensis
CTTTAGCGCTTACTTCCGTAACTGCTGAAGATAAAAATATCCTCCGCTTCTTTAAAAGAAGTTCTTCTATTTTCGTATTAAAACTTCCCTTAGGCTCGTACTCTTTTTCCTCTTCCTCATCTTCTAATCTTATTTTTTTTTCCTCAGTCATGCTTACCTTATTTCTTACTCTTTATAGTTTTATTTAACAAAGTGGAGAGCACGTCTCATGCATCAACTTTAGCTCAGGATAGAGAGGATACTTTTTTAAAAGCTCTTCTACCTCTCTCCCTACTCTCTCTATAATCAGAGGAGCCACATCGGCCTTAGATCGATTCATCTTCCCCTCTTCTATCCTTGGTTTTGCCCCTTTTAAAAGAAAAACAATTAGTTCTGCAATCTTTTCCATCTCTTTCTCTCCCATCCCCAGAGTGGTAAGCGCTGGCGTCCCCAGCCGAATACCAGAAGTAAACCAAGCGCCATGCTGATCAAAAGGGACAGAATTGCGGTTTGCTGTAATCTTTGCTTCACGCAAAAGATTTTCCGCTTGTCTTCCTGTTAACCCAAAACTTTTGCTTACATCGAGTACTAGAAGATGGTTATCTGTTCCGCCAGTAAAAAGTGTTACTCCAAGCTGCAAAAACTTCTCGGCCATAGCCTTTGCATTTCTTATCACATTTTTCGCATAAACTTTAAAAGATTCCCCTTTGGCCTCTTTAAATGCTACCGCTTTAGCCGCCATCACGTGAGGAAGAGGTCCTCCCAGTACAAGAGGGCATCCCTTGTCAATCACCTCTCCAAATTCCTTTTTGCATAAAATAAGCCCTCCCCTAGGCCCGCGAAGAGTCTTATGTGTTGTCGAGGTTACTACATGGGCATAAGGGACTGGATCGAATTCTCCCGTGATTGCTTTTCCTGCAACTAGTCCAGCAAAATGGGCCATGTCGACCATGAGAGTCGCCCCTACAGAGTCAGCAATCTCTCGCATCACAGCAAAATTAATCAGCCGTGGGTAGGAGGAATAGCCCCCTACTATAATCGCTGGCCTTTCCTCTTGTACCTGCTTTTCTAACGCTTTGTAGTCGATCCTTTCTGTCTTAGAGTCCACTTCATAGGCTACCGCTTTCATCATCTTCGCAGAGAC
>JACPWA010000225.1 GCA_016191565.1 Simkania negevensis
ATCTAACGTTTAAATTCGTATTTGAGAGATATTGTTCTTATTTTAAATACTATTTTTTGTTGCAATTAAAACTTTTTTGCTTGCGCAATTGCTCCTTTTTCCATTTAAGCAATCGATCCATCATTTTACACTTCATATATTACCTATTTTAGTGACAAGTTTGTCATTATCTGCAAGTTATATTTTCTTAGTATATTGATCATAAGAATGTTACTGTAAATTGCATAAATAGAAGCAAAAGACTCCTCAGATGTTAAAAAGAAGCTGCTAGCCTGGAAATAGGCTAATTTCTTATCATTTCCCCTATGAACATCCTCGGAATTGAATCCACCTGCGATGAGACATCAGTGGCCATTGTAGCAGATGGGAAAAAAATTTTAGCACATCTGATCTCCTCTCAAGCAAAAGTGCACAGCGCCTATGGAGGGGTATTCCCTGAAATCGCCTCTCGTCATCATATTGACCGTCTTCTCCCCTTGGTGGAATGTGCGATGAAAGAAAGTAGGCTAAGCAAAGAGGAAATCGATCAGATTGCAGTAGCAGAGGGACCGGGACTTATGGGCTCTCTTCTCATGGGGATTACAGCAGCAAAAACTTTAGCATTTTCCTGGGAAAAACCTCTGATTGGAGTGAATCATGTGAAGGCCCATCTCTATGCAGCAATGATGGGAAGCGATACCCCCTTTCTTTTTCCTGCCCTGGGAATCGTTCTTTCGGGGGGCCATACTTTCCTGGCGAAATTAGACAGTATAATCTCTTATGAGATCATCGGCACAACGGTTGATGATGCGATTGGGGAAGCATTTGATAAGGTTGCTTCCCTCCTTTCCCTCCCTTATCCAGGAGGGCCGGAAATTGAGAAACTTGCTAAGGAGGGGGATCCCAACCGTTTTTCTTTTAAGGCGGGGCAGATCAAAAAGCGCCCTCTTGATTTTTCTTTCAGCGGAATTAAGACCAATGTCTTCTATATTCTTCAGCAAAATCCCTCTCTTTTGAACCTACAGGGAAAAAAAGATATTGCCGCTTCCTTCCAAAAAGCAGCTTTTGTAGATGTGCTCAAAAAAGCTTTAAAAGCAGCTAAAACTTTTCCTTGCAGAGCGATTTATATGGGAGGAGGGGTAACCTGCAATGAGGAGCTTAAAAGACTTTTTAATGAGTGCCCCCTTCCCCTCTTTATTCCCCCAAAAGAACTCTCCTTAGACAATGGTGCGATGATTGCAGGATATGCTTTTTACCTTAAGGAGCGAGACCTTCATTCCATAGCTCCTTTCCCGAGAATTTCATCTGAGAATTTCTCTTGCTCCGAATGATAAAGAGGAATTAAGATTATGGGAAGCTAATACAAGTTATAGAGGATTTTGGGTTATGGCCAAAAAAGGTCCACGAGAGAAAATTAAGTTAAAAAGCAGTGAAAGCAATGAGTGTTACTGGACGATTAAAAACAAGAGAAATACCCCAGATCGGATCGAGCTAAAAAAATTTGATAAATCTGTGAGACGTCACGTCGTCTTTAAAGAAGCGAAATAATTTTGCTTCAAGTCATCTCTGATGCTTTTTGAATTTTCGATTGTTAAAAAATATCTTATCCCGCAAAGAAAGCGTCTTTCACTCTCCCTGATTGCCTTAATGTC
>JACPWA010000226.1 GCA_016191565.1 Simkania negevensis
ACTTGGATTCGATAGCCTGGGATATCCGATGAATACCCAAAGCCCCGCTTTTTACACTACATCAACACCTGGCTTGAACTCAAAAATACTTCTGGCTATACCAAGACACAACAAGACCTCTGGATTAAAGGGAAGACCGAGATCGCAGCACCCAATGAACCCCGTTGGTCGATTATCCGCGATGTGCTCCACTGGATCGATTAACAACCTGTTCTAAATTCCTAAAATCTGTATAATTATCGAATATTTTTACAGGTTTTTTTGATGGATCAAAAAAAAGTTTTAATTACAGGAGCCGCAAGAGGACTGGGAAAAGAGATAAAGATTTTTTTGGCTGAAAGGGATTTTTTTATTTATGGAACCACAAGAAAATTAAAAGACCCCTCGATCCTAGAAGCTCATTCAAAAATGTTAGAACTGGATCTGAGCAGTAAAGCATCTATAGACGCCCTCGTTGACTATCTCACGAAAAATGAAAACGCGATCGACTATATGATCCATAATTCCGGTATAGCCTACTTGGACCCAATCGATGTATTAGATGAAGAAGAATATCGAAAAATGTTCGAGGTCAATTTCTTTGGTCCCATTTATTTAACTAAACAACTGATCCCTTTGATGAAAAGGGCAAAAAAATCAAAAATTATTTTTATTAGCAGCATAGCTAGCGTCGATCACTGGCCCTACTTAGGGGGATATGCTGCTTCAAAAGCAGCTCTGGAAGCGGTTGCATTTGAATCCGCCGTCTTATTTAAAAAATGGGGTATCGATGTATCTGTAATCAGACCAAATCCCCTTCCAACAGATATGCAAATCCTCCGCTCAAAAAATGCATTACAATCTCCCCATCCGGAATTGAAAAAAAGAAAATTGGAATGGGAAACGCTAGAGGGTGTATGCGATCTCATCTTCAAGATTTTAAATGACCCCGCTCCCAAATTCGACTACCAGACAGGGGAATTTTCAGAAAAACGAGTCCAACAATTCCACAAGAAAAACTGCTATCAAAAAG
>JACPWA010000227.1 GCA_016191565.1 Simkania negevensis
AGCTGCTCTATCGAAAATCCTACCCACCCACTCTTTGTGTCTTTGCATGCCAACTCCTTACATCTCCAAACAAGGTAACATCTGATCCCTTTTTTCATCCAACCCGTTTTTCCCGGAAAAATCGAGCTCTTTTAAAAACTTTAGCAATAAATCCTTGCATGCTTATTTCGATACAGAATATCTTTAGCTGTTTTTCACCCCTGAAAAAATTATGAAGCATTTCTCTTTTTGGTTTTTTCTCTACATTCCTTTTCTTCTTTTTTCCGATCTGAAAAACCCCCATGTCTTTGCTGTTACTGAAGGAGAACCTTCTTGGAATCTCTGTAAATCGGTTAATGCAATCACAGGGGATCTCTATATTTCTCAAATAGATCTGAAGGTAGAAGGAGTCCAACCCATTCACCTTTCCCGTTATTACATCAGTGGTGATGGAAAGGGGCGTTTCGGGGGATGGGAATTCATGCCACATCTTCAACTTCAGTTTATGAAAAATTACAAGGATAAGCGGGATCGGATCCTTGTTGCAGAACCCAATAGTTCCCCTATTCTCTATCGGCAACACAGATCCGATCCCTCTTTTTTTGCCTTGCACATCGATGAAAGCGGAGATGGAATCACTAACTGTTCAAAAGGAATTATTTCCGGAAGAACTAACCTAAAAAACCAGATTATTGAGCGAATCAGCAAGCATAAATTTCGAATGTGTTCCCCTGATGGAACCTTGCGTCTCTATGCTTGTAATACAAACATCGACCCGAATGACTCCAAGCATCGGCTTATTTATTTTTATCTCCAATCAGAGCGCCATCCTAATGGCAACCGAACAATCTATGAATATGACAAAGACAACCGTGTTAGCTTCATCAAAACCCACAATCCAACTCAAACAAAGACCTATGCTTGGATTCGATTTCATTATCACGGAAAACCTGCAAAAAATCCTGATTTCCACGTCAGTACAAGTGACCATAAAGAGATCCGCTATCATTTCGATGAATTAGGAAAAACAGAAAAACACTTTTACTTGTCCCATATTACAAGCAAACACCTGCCTGATGAACAAGCCGATTACTGCTCAGCTCATAGCAGAAGAGGACCTGTCATCAGCCGTCGTTTATTCCCTGATGGAAGAGCCCTTCAAGCTCAATATTATGATCTGGGGAAAAATCCGGTGGGTTCCGAATGCATTCGCGTCCATAATGAAAACGATCCTATTTGCGATAGGGTTAAGACTCTTTTATTTCCTATCGGGAAAGATAAAACTCCTATTGAAGCATACAGATTCTATTACAATGTCGAGCGTCACAGAAAAAAAGAGAATAATAGTCACTACCGGTATTCTGGCTGTACCCGTGTATACGATATTGAAAATAACCTCAGCATTTTCCTTTTTACCCCTGAGTCTAGGCCTCAGAGGATCGAGCACTTCCAAAACTCCCATACTTTGGTAAGCATCGAAGAATATCAGTGGCAAAATGGCACCGATCTGCACACTAAAACACTTCTTGATGGTCAAAGAAATCCTCTTCAAAAACGCACATTCTCTTACGACGAAAAGGGAAATGTTCTCGAAGAAAAACTCACAGGTAACCTAACAGGCAATACCCTTTCTTCTGAAGCTTATACCATTATGTATGCTTATAACGCGGATAATCTCACCACCTATCGGGAGGAGCTGGATGGCAGAATCACTCGCTTCACCTATTTGCCCGATACAGACTTAATAACCTCAAGACTTTTTGGTGATAAAAATCAGATCCGATTTCGCG
>JACPWA010000228.1 GCA_016191565.1 Simkania negevensis
CCGTGAGTTCCACGGTAAAAGCCTGTGGAGAAAGCAGCTCTGACCGGACGAATATCTCGTGCGGTGAAACTGCTCCTGTGAAGCAGGAAGTCAACGTCAATATCTATCTATAGATAGATTTGAATAAGTTTGACGGAACGGTGTAACCGGTGAAGCAATTCTTTATGCGCAAGAAACCCTGATTTCTCGTGCTATGGGAGTTGCCGAAGAACAGATAAGCCATCAACTTGATTTTCAAAGCCAAGTGCTATCTGTAATCAAAAATGAATCTGATCTTGAAAAAGCTGAGAAACTGCTACGAGAAATTGTCGCAAAACAATTAATCAAGCTATCCAAAGAGGAGCAACAAATAAGTGCTGACACCATGGAAGCCCACATTAAGCGTTGCAACTCAAAATGGTTCCGATATTTTTTGACTTACGATCCAATAACCTCATTAAAGCATCTTAAGATTCCTGTTTTGGCAATCAATGGCGAACTCGATTCACAAGTTCCTCCAAAACAAAATCTTCCTGTCATCGCCAAAATTCTTGAAGAGGCTGGGAACCGAAATTATAAGATTATTGAATTCCCAAAACTGAACCATTTTTTTCAAACATGTGAATCTGGATCTATTTTAGAGTATGGAAAAATTGAAGAAACGATTGCACCTGTAGTTTTAGACGCCCTATCAGATTGGATTTTGGAAACCACTACGAATCTTCGAAAAATATCGGCTCCATTTGAGGACTGAGAGTGGATGTGGGAGCCAAGATGATTTTTCGTTGCTCTAAGAAAGTTCAAAAATCATAACCACCTTTCACTGGACTCAGAACCTCATTGATTTCTGTAATTAAACAATCTGCATCGTAGCGCAAAATGACCATCGCTGTATAAGCGCCCGCTTTTTCCATTTCGATAAACAACCTCAAAACCACAGCATGGCTTGATACAATGATATCTGCTGGAAACACCTCCCATGCTCCTTGATTTTTATACACTGAAAGAAGATCCATCACGAAATCTTCTCTACTCTGAGTGAAAAGCTGACCGTTTAACACCTTCTTACAGTCTGCGGAGAGAATTTCAGCTGCCTCTATCTGAGAAGGAACAGAACCCCTGCTGATTTGTCCGATAAAATTCAAATACCGATCCGTAGCTTTGCGCAAAGCTACCGAATCTATATGAGAACAAGTGACCTGCCCCCAATAAATCGGTCCATTTAAAAATAGAGGTTTGTGATAAATTTTAACTCTAAAGGAGTCACAAACCATGAGAAAGTCACGATTTAGCGAAGAACAAATCATTCAGATCA
>JACPWA010000166.1 GCA_016191565.1 Simkania negevensis
AAAAAATTTGTCAGGTGGTGAGGTTACGATTTGAATTTGTAACATTATTTTTTGCGATTAGTATTACTCCTTTTCTCTTTATTGCTGCTTCATCAAATGAAAAAGAGATAAAGAAAGGGATTGTCACAATCTTTGCCACAACAAAAGAATATGGCTATGAAATACCTTAGAACCCTCCTGCACAAGAATCTGTAACCGGCATAGGAGTGATCATCGAAGGAAATCAAATTTGATTAGTCGTGGAAGCTCTCCAATGAGATAAAAGGGAACAGAAAGGAGGTTTTCTTTGAAGGAAAGAGGTGCTCTAGAGATCTGTACTCCTAGGAGAGATTTTTTTTCTTCCATGAATTGAAAAAGGGATTTTAACT
The DNA here is from genome assembly GCA_016191565.1 of Simkania negevensis. Classification (GTDB taxonomy): domain Bacteria; phylum Chlamydiota; class Chlamydiia; order Chlamydiales; family Simkaniaceae; genus Simkania_A; species Simkania_A negevensis_A. The sequence goes on from JACPWA010000166.1 coordinate 369, forward strand.
TGCCATGTGTTGCTGCTTTTACTTCGATAGGAATAATATGCTGGTCAATGGTGAAGAGATAATCTACTTCTGCATCACTTCTCGTTTTTTCCCGTTCCCAATAAAAAAGGGGGTCTTCGAAGTAAGCGAAGAGCTCCTGGCCTACGAATTGCTCAGCAAGCGCTCCTGAGTTTATTTGAAAGGGCTCTTTGCTTAAGATCAGAGAGGGATCGATTTTAAGCGCGCGCTCTATTAAACCAATGTCGAGAAATAATAATTTAAATTTATTTCGTTTTATTTGTGCAGATAGAGGAATTCCTGCAGCAGAAGAAGAATAGATAGGTTGAATGAGACTTGCCCATTGTAGTTGGTCTAGAGCATACTTTAGTTCACGAGAGCGGATATGAGGGTCAATTTTAGAATATTTAAACTGTTGTCCTATCGTGTTTGGAATTCCTTCGAAGAGAATTTTTAAATATTTTTGTTCTGCTTCTGAAGCATATTTAGAGAAATCAGCCTTATAGGTGTCTAAGAGAATGTCTTGGATTTGAGCAGACTCCAAGAGAGAACCGCTCTTACAAAAAGCAGATACAGCAGCGGGCATTCCTCCGGTGAGGAAATATTCTTTGGTGAGAAAAATCATTTCATCATGAGTTTGTGAAGAAGGAGGATTTTCTAAGCTGCAATGAGTACACTCTTCTAACAAGGAGCTTTTGTTTTTAGCAAGCACAAACTCTTGAAAGGAGAGTGGTTTTAAATAGAGGAATTGGACACGCCCCACAGGAAAGGAGAATTTTCCTTTAATCAAGGCGAACTCAAGAAGGGAACCAGCGCCGATCACATGCAGCTCCGGAAGTTTTTCTTTAAAATAGCGAAGAGCTAAAATTGCTTGCGGGCAAGCTTGTATCTCATCAAGGAAGAGGAGGGTTTTTCCTGGGATAATAGCCTCTTTTAACACAATCTGTAGGCGGAGAAGAATGTCGGAAGGGTTAAGTGATTCAAAACAGGCAATTGCTTGAGGTTGAAATTCGAAATTTACCGATACAAACGACTGAAATTCTCTTCGACCAAACTGTTCTACAAGATAGGTCTTCCCTACCTGTCTTGCCCCTCGAATAAGGAGAGGATAGCGCAATGTACTCTCCTTCCACTTTGCTAAACTTTTTTCGAGGTGTCTATACATAGTCTCCATTATCATGGTTAAAATATCCCCCTTATTTTAGCCAAATGAATGGCTAAAATCAAACAAATAGTACAATATGCTTAATTTAAGCAAGTTATGAATTATTAACGCTTCTTTCGAAGACAAATTTATATGGCTGAGAATAAGAATGGATTAAAGCTCCCAAAAAGGATAAAAATAAGAAGGTTTAAGTAGTGGGATAGGTTCATAAGGAGATATGAAAAGGTTCCTGATTTATACGTGTCCAATGCATCCAGAAATTCAAAAGAAGGAGGCAGGTCAGTGCTCCATTTGTGGTATGGATTTAGAGCCACTGCAACCATTTCTTGAAGAAGAACCTGTTGCATTTCGAGATATGCTAAAGCGCTTCTGGGTGGGCTTAGGGTTAACAATTCCTATACTTGTATTGGCTATGCTAGGGCCATATATGAAAAATGTTATACATCCCTCTCTTTCTTGTTATCTTCAATTGATTCTAAGCATACCTGTGGTTTTTTGGGCGGGAGGGCCATTTTTTAAAAGAGGATGGTTATCGTTAAAAAACTATAGTTTGAATATGTTCTCATTGATTGCTTTAGGGATGGGGACGGCTTTTTTTTACAGTCTATTTGCCTTATTACTCCCTCAGCTTTTGCCTAAAACATTTAAGGGTCAAGGGACCCTAGATATTTATTTTGAAGTAGCGGCCATCACCATTGTTTTGGTTCTGCTTGGGCAAGTTTTGGAGATCAGAGCACAGTCGAAAACAAGCCTCGCTATTAAGTTGTTATTAAGTAAAGCTGCCAAGACAGCATGGGTTATGAAAGATGGAATGGAAAAAGAAATTCCGATTGATCAGGTGAAAGTAGGCGATCTATTAAAGGTCCGTCCTGGGGAAAAGGTTCCGGTAGATGGAAAAATTGAGGAAGGGAGCAGTGTTCTTGATGAGTCGATGATGACGGGAGAACCGATGCCAATTGAAAAAGGAAAAAATGATCGAGTAACAGGGGGAACTATTAATCAGGCGGGAAGCTTTTTGATGATCGCAGAGAAAGTTGGCAGTGAGACTTTGCTATCTCACATTATTCAAATGGTTTCTGAAGCACAAAAAAGTCGAGCGCCCATTCAAGGACTAGCGGATAAAATTTCTAGTTATTTTGTTCCTGCTGTTATAGGCATTGCTCTTGCGACCTTTTTTGTTTGGTTTTTCTTGGGCCCTCATCCTGCTATTTCTTATGCCATCTTGAATGCTGTATCTGTTCTCATCATTGCCTGTCCCTGTGCGCTTGGACTTGCAACCCCTATGTCTATTATGGTGGGGATGGGAAGAGGTGCTGAAGTAGGAGTGTTAATTAAAAATGGAGAAGCTTTAGAAAAACTGAAAAAGGTCCGCATTCTTGTTGTTGATAAAACAGGTACGTTAACAGAAGGAAAACCCAAGCTCCATCAGATCTTTTCCGTAGGCCAGTTAAAGGAAGGAGAGCTTCTTCTTTTTGCTGCAGCTGTTGAACAATATAGCGAGCATCCTCTAGCCATAGCTATTGTTCAAGGGGCAAAGGAAAGAAATCTGACTTTGCCTAAAGTAGAACATTTCCGATCTATCACAGGGAAAGGGGGTGTAGGTTTTATTGAAAATAGGGAAGTCTTTGTCGGCAAAACCTCGCTCAATGAAGCCTTAGCTGATAAAGTCAAAGAGTTTCAAAGCCAAGGTCAAACAGTTGTCTTTGTGACGATCGATAAAGAGGTGGCTGGTTTTATGACAATTAGTGATCCGATCAAAGCTTCTACTCCATCTGCTATTAGCGACCTGCATCGTCAAGGATTAAAAGTCATCATGCTTTCTGGAGATAGTCTATTGACTGCCCGCAACGTTGCTCACAGCTTGAACATAGATGAATTTCATGGAGAGATATCTCCTGATCAGAAACAAAGTTTTGTAAAAAAGGCAAAAGGTAAAAATGGATTAGTTGCTATGGCAGGTGATGGAATTAATGATGCTCCTGCTCTTGCAGCTGCTGACGTGGGAATTGCCATGGGATCTGGAACTGATATTGCTATGGAAAGTGCTGAAGTCACTTTAGTAAAAGGGGATTTAAGAGGGATTTCTCGACTGATCCGCCTAAGCCACGGTACAATGAAAAATATCTATCAAAATCTCTTCTTGGCTTTTATCTATAATATTGTTGCCATCCCGATTGCAGCAGGTATTCTTTTTCCTTTTACAGGGCTCCTTTTAAGTCCAATCATTGCGGCTCTAGCTATGAGCTTTAGTTCAATCTCAGTTGTCCTCAATGCACTGAAATTGAGAAAACTAAAACTTTAGCAGAAGTTTACTTTTCTTCTGTTTTAAGTAGTCCATATTGACGCAACAAGGGAGTAATATCGGGGCTTCGGTTTCGAAAAGCAGTAAATATTTTAAGAGGGTGCTCACTGCCTCCAAGAGAGAGAAAGGTATTTTTAAAACGCTCTCCCGTCATCTGCATCTTTCTTTGATTTTTGATATCGCCCTCTTCAAAAGCACTAAAGACGTCGGTGCTAAGTACCTTGGCCCAAAGATAGCTATAGTAGCCTGCGGCGTAAGCATTCTGAGAAAAAATATGATGAAAAGAGCAAAGGGAACGATCTTCTGGAAGGATGGGCAGAGGAGAGGTGATCTCGCCAGTTTTTTGAAAAATAGTAAAAGGAGACTGCTTACTTTCTGGATCATAGAGATGATGCAAGGTAAGATCAGTGAGTCCAAGATGGAGCTGTTTTAACATACTTGTCGCAGCGAGGTAGATCCGAGCAGCAATCATCTTTTCAATGAGATGATCAGGCAAGGGCTCTTTTGTTTCTATATGGGAGGAGATTTTTTTCAAAGTTGGTTTATGATAGCACCAATTTTCCATAAATTGACTGGGGAGTTCCACCATATCCCATTCCAGGCCGTTTGTTCCAGACACGCTTGGAATAGAAACGGTGGTGAGCATGTGTTGAAGAGCATGGCCAAATTCATGAAAGAGGGTAGTTACCTCATCAAATTTTAAAAGAGCAGGGGCTTTTCCTAAGGGAGGGATGAGGTTACAAATGATATAAGCAATAGGAAGTTGAAGCTCTCCTTCTAGTGCCACCCTTTTTAAACTCTCATCCATCCAGGCGCCCGATCGCTTTGTCTCTGGCCTTAAGTAAGGATCGAGATAAAAATACGCGATCTCTTTTTTGTTTTGATCTTTCAAAACAAAGCTTTTTACATCAGGATGCCACGTGGGAAGTTTTCCTGAGATTTCTTCTACCTTTACTCCAAAGAGGAAATGTGTAAGATCAAAAAGTCCATGAAGAACTACAGGAAGGGAAAAATAGGGTTTTAGGTCTTGATCAGAAAAGGAAAACTTTTCCTCCTTGAGCCTTTCGGCAAAGTAGGAAAAGTCCCAAGGCATAAAAGGGTCACTAAGCCCCTTCTCTTTGGCAAAGGCTCTAACCTCTTCTACTTCTCTGTTTCCTTTTTCCCAGGCGGCATCTCTCAATTTTTCCAAGAAAGCAAATACCGCTTCTGGTTTTTTAGCCATCTTTCCATCAAGTGAGAGCTCAGCAAAAGAGTCGTACCCAATAAGCTGTGCTAATTCCTTTCTCATTTTGAGTTGAGAAAGGAGATTTTCTTGATTATTGAGATCTCCTTCAGAAGCTAGCTTGATCTTAGCGAGATAAAGCGCTTTGCGCAAATCTCGGTTTTTAGCATGGGTCATTACAGGAGAATAGATAGGAAGAGATAAAGTGAAGTGCCATTCTTTTTCTCCAGAAGTCTTTTCTTTTTCAATCATCTTAATAATATGAGCAGGAATCCCTTCAAGTAGAGTTGGGTTATTGATGGGAAAGGAATATTTTTTTATTGCATCAATCGAGTTAGCCATGAACTTAGATTGCAAGGTGCTAAGCTCGCTATAAAGCTGTTTCACCCGCTCCTTTTTTTTCTCACTTAAGTGGATACCTGCGTGTTTACCACTGAGGAGGCGCCACTCAAGAGCTCTTTTTTGCGCTGAGGAAGCATGTTGCCACTGCTTACTTTTTTCAATTTTTCGATAACCCATGTAAAGGGGGCGGCTCTGCTCTATGCGAAGTCGAAACTCGTCAATGAGGGGCTGCACTTCGAGATAGTCTTTTCTCAGCTCTACTGAATTCATCACCCCATAGAGGTGGGAGATTGGTCCAAACACCCTGTGCATCTTTTGCTCGATCTTTTCTAAAGGGATGATCAAGTTTTCCCAGGTGGGATGTTGGATCGCTTCCAGTTTCTTAAGTTCTTTTTCAAGATTTGTGATTGAGTCTTTGACCGCTGCAAAAAAGTGCTTAGAGCTGATCTGATCGAAGCGGATGGGACCAGCAGAAGTAAGAAGGGGATTAGAAGACACTTTTTCAGAAATAGAAATTTCTAAATAGGTCGGGGGTGGGGGCGGCAGAGCATCCATATTGTTGTCCATAGCTATAGTTTATAAAAATCGCATTATCTGGGATCAATCTGCCCCTGTCAATCAAAGTTTTCTCTCTTTTTACAGAAAGCAGGGTAATACCAAGTACGACTAAAAATTGCAATTTTTAATCGTGCTTGGCATAAGACAGCAAGATGAGCAAAAGAGAAGATGCATGATATGAACGGGATCGAAGAAAAAAAAGGTCCAAGCCATCATTGGAAAGCCCGTATTTTGGTGGGATTTCTGATCCTTTTCCTTTCTTTTATTGGCCTGGTTATTTCAAACCTAGCACAAGAGGGAGCTTGGACCTATTGGCGGATCATGGTCCCCTTTTTCGCTCTCCTTTGCCTAGGGCTATCCTGGTTTCTACGGAGAGATAGAAAAGGGCTCACTTCACTAACAATCTGGCATGAGGTGATCCATTGGTTAGGACTCATGTTTGCTGTCTATCTTATTTCCATTTTTGTAGACACAGGATTAATGGAGAGGTTTGTGGGTTCTCTCGTTATTTTAACAATGCTTGGGCTTACTATTTTTGTCCTTGGGGTCTATGTCGAAGCGATCCTTTTTTTAATAGGGCTCAGCTTAGGGCTTTTTGCCCTTGCAGCTGCTCTCCTTACTACTTATATTTATACAGTCATTTTGCCAATCACCATAGGTGTGCTGATTCTCCTTGTATGGGTAGCGAGAAAGCAAATCTAAGTAATGTGTTTCAGGTAATTTTCTGGAGTAATAAGGTGAAAGGTGGCATCGGGGTAATTCTCTTTCCATTCTGAGGGAAGCGCGATATTTTTTTTGTCAGACCATTTTATTTCAAAGGCAGAGAGTTTGTTGTCTATTTCCTCGATCAAATCGATCTCCTGCCCTCGGTAGGTTCTCCAAAAGTAACGACTGCCGTAGTATCCAGTGTAAGAGCACTTTTTTAGCCTCTCCATAAATATAAAATTTTCCCAAAGTTGCCTTACATCGTTTCGCATTTCTAAGGAATTAAACTGGGCAATCACAGCAT
>JACPWA010000167.1 GCA_016191565.1 Simkania negevensis
TCATTTTTACTTTCCCTTGTTCGGGAAGACGCAACTTTTTTTTCAAGGCAAGGATAATGGTTTCCAGCGCTCCATTTTCCCCTTCTTCTTGATCAATATGAAGTATATCTATAGGCTCCGGAATCAAAGGGATCGTCTTTCCTTCTGATTTATCCTGTTTTTCCTCAATTTTAGCAATAGTTTCCTCAATTTTTTTAATCATTTCCTTAGCGCTATCTGGCTTCACCTTTTTGAAAGCAGGAGGTTTTGCGATTTTATTTCCCTTTTTAACAGTTTTTGCAGCGGTGGAACGTGGGAAAGAGAGGGGAAAAGCAGTCACAACTTGCGAGGATTTTTCTCTAAGCTGAGGAGAAGAAGAGTAGGTTTTTACAATCAGAGGCTTTTTTCTTTGGATTTTTCCTTTAGTGCCGAAGGGGGCAAAAAAAAGAAGGAGATGGCAAAGGAGAATAAACGATCCAATAACAGCTTCTTTGGAGTAGGCAGCGATCCATTTCCAGAAGGGAAGGAAAAGATTTTTTAATTTTTTATAATAGCTTTTCACAAAAAAAATTAAGAATGTGGTTTGAGGATTAGATCCATCTCTGCAAATCCTGCAGTTTCTACCATGTTTTTCACAGATTGATAAGTGCCAAACTGGGAAGATCGATCCTGGAAAAGAAGGGGAATCGCGTGTGGGTATTTTACTTTCGCCTCTTTTAAAAGCTGTAAAAGTTCTTTTTCAGTAACAGAGGTGCCGTTAAAGAGGATCGAGTTATCTGAAAGTACATAGATCTTAATTCCACGATTTTCTTGGACAGGAGAAACCTCTTCTTTTTTTCCTAAACTAGAGAAAGCGAGTTCCACCCGGTCAATATGTAAAAGGGGAGCAATAAGGATAAAGAGAATCAGCACCACAAAGACCACGTCGATGAGTGGGGTAAGATTGACTAAACCGGAGTCGACCTCCTCTTCTTCCTCTGCTTCTACAATCCCTTTCTTCATTTTTTCTCAAGTTATACTAAATGTAAGAAATAAAATTACTAAATTAGTTCGAATAATGTGACAAATTTGAGAAATCTTTTCGAAGCTTGTGTTTTTAAACATTAGCGAGAAAAAGATCTCTCAAAGGTGGCATGTTCGACATTATACCTTATCCGGTATAGTTTAATTATAAAGATCTACTTTCCGATACTGAAGCTCCACCGTTGAAACGAGAAAATGGCCAAAATCTCTCATTTCAGAGGCAAAGTGGCGGCTGCTATTTTTTAGGTAGTTGTATCCTACCAGAGCGGGAATGGCGATGAGAAGACCTAGCACAGTTGTAGTTAAGGCAGTGGAAAGTCCTCCTAAAATCACCTGACTTGAGGAAGCGCTATGTCCTTTTTGTAACTCTCCAAAAGTGATTAAAATCCCCCACACTGTTCCTAGAAGCCCCAAAAAGGGGGCGAGAGTTACCGTAGTAGATAAAACAAAGAGGTTTTTTTCCAGTTGTTCTTTTTGTTTAACAATTGCCTTTTGAAGATGAGAATCAATCAGCTCTATATCAGTGCGAGAAAGAAATACCTCTTTTTTTCCTGCACTTTCTTTTTTTATTATAAAAAAATGGTTTTTATCAAGGATCTCACCTGTTTTTTCTCGAAGGGTAAGATAAAGATAGCCAAAGGGATATAAGGCATTTTGGCTCTTTTGTTTTGGAAGAAATTCGAGGTCGAGGTGAAGGAGTGATTCTTTCTTTTTTTGCACAGCTTCTCTAAACCGAAGTGATCCTTTCTTCACCTCTCTTACTTGAGAGATTTTCCTTATAAGAAAAAACCAGCAGATTATCGATAGAGTAAAAAGGGAAAGAAAAATCAATTTACCAAAAAAATCAGCCTCTGCAAATGCCTGAAAAAAAGTTCCCATCATTTCCCCCTGCTCCTCATTTTCTCTTATTGTCATACAGGAGGAAAAAGCTAATTGTCAAGAAAGTAGTGAACCTTTTAGACGGGTTGAATATAGTTTTTAATGAGGATCGATATAAACATCAAAAACTTTTGTTGCAGAACACCAATGTGGTATAAGGAGCTTAATACTAGATGTAAGAAATAAAATTACTAAAGTGGAATGTTTAAAAACATAAGCTTCGAAAAGATCGGTCAAACTTTTGAAATGGAGCACTAATTTAGTAATTTTATTTCTTACATTTAGTATAAAGCCCTTTAAAAAATAAGAACCGAAAGGAACTCATATGCCAGAGTCTCAAACGTCGAAGGAGAAAATTTTTTTTGATTCCCACGCCCACCTTACCTGCGATAGCCTTCTTCCCCTCCTTGACCCTCTTTTAGAGCGGGCCAAAAAGGAAAGAGTTGGGGGCATTATTAATATTTGCACTGATAAAAAAAGCCTTGAGAAAGGGCTGGAGCTGGCAGACCAAGAAAACTGGGTCTTCAATGCAGGAGCAACCACTCCCCATGATGTGAAAGAGGAAGGGGAGAGAATGTTTGCTACTTTTGAAGTAATGGCACGGACTGGAAAATTGATTGCCATTGGGGAAACTGGACTAGACTATCACTATGAGCATTCTCCAAGAAAGATACAGCAAACTTTTTTACGCAACTATCTTGCTCTGTCATTGGAGCTTCATATGCCTGTTTTGCTTCATTGTCGTGATGCCTTCGATGATCTTTATCATATTTTGTCAAAAGAATTTGGAGCTCTAAAAAAAGTGGTGATGCACTGTTTCACAGGAACGATGAAGGAAGCGGAAAAAGCGCTGGAAAAAGGCTGGTATCTGTCTCTTAGTGGAATTCTTACGTTTACAAAATCAAAAGAGCTACATCAGTTAGCCCAGGAGATCCCCTTAAGCCAGCTTCTCATCGAAACAGACGCTCCCTATTTAGCTCCTGAAAGCAGGAGAGGACAAGTCAATGAGCCCTCTTATATCATAGAAACTGCACAAAAAGTTGCCGATTTAAAAAAGATCTCCCTTGAAGAAGTTGCTTTAGCCACCTGGGAAAATACGTTGAGAGTATTTAGCCTGAAAGGAGTTTTTAATAAGGATCGGTATTAAACATTCTAAAGATTTCTCTTTTTAAAATTTAAAGAACGGGATAAATGAGACTTCCAGGAGGAGAAATGATGAGCGTTCAAATTGCGATAAAAACCATCACTCCAAAAGCGTTTATTTGGAGAAGGCTCCACTCTTTGTTTGGGCTTTGGATCGTTTTGTTTTTGATCGAACACCTCCTTACCAATTCCCAAGCTGCCTTATTAGTAGGGGCAGATGGAGAGGGATTTATCCGCTCTGTTAATTTCATTAAAAATCTTCCCTACTTACCAGCTATTGAGATTTTCTTGCTCGGAGTGCCCATTCTCTTTCACGCCCTTTGGGGGATTAAATATTTATTTACTGCAAAGATGAACTCTTTTCCAAGTAGCGGCAAGACCCCCTCTTTGCCAAAGTATGCGCGCAATTATGCTTACTCGCTCCAGAGGATTAGTTCTTGGATTCTCCTTATAGGGCTGATAGGGCACATTGCTTTTATGCGTTTTTACATGTACCCGGCATCTATCCATTTAGGAGATCACTCTTTCTATTTTGTCCGGCTCAGCATGGACCCAGGGCTTTACACGGTTTCAGATCGTTTAGGAGTCACCCTTTTCGACCAGCAAAGAATCGATCAGATGAAGCGGGAGATAGAAAAGGGGGAGAAGGAGAGAAGCAAATGGCAGGAGGAGATCATCCAACAGAAGCAAGGGGGTGCTCTATTTAGTAGCCAAGAAAATATCCTTCTTCAGGAGATACAAAAACAAGATGAGAAAAGGGAGATCCTTCGGGGTCTGCAGGCTAAAGCCATTACGTCAGATGAGGTGATTGCTAAAGCAAACGATTTTGGAACAGCGACTCTTCTTGCTATTCGCGATAGCTTTAAAAGCATTTTTAAGTCGGTCCTCTATACGATTTTTGTCTTAGCTGCTGTCTATCATGCTTTTAATGGACTTTGGACTTTTATGATTACCTGGGGAGTTGTGATTAAAATGGGGACACAAAAAAGAGCAGTGGCTTTTTGCATGGGACTCCTCTTTCTCATCGGATGTTTAGGTTTAGCAGCTATTTGGGGCACCTATTGGATTAATTTGTTGGGCTAATTCGTTGGATTAACGTGCGGAATTAATAAAGTGGAAAAAAGAGGAAAAGAAGCGATTGTAGTAGGGGGAGGACTTGCTGGTCTTAGCTGCGCTATGCGCCTTGCAGAGAAGGGGTGCCATGTAAAGATCATCTCTTTAACTCCTGTAAAACGCTCCCATTCTGTCTGTGCGCAAGGGGGAATCAATGCAGCAGTCAATATCAAGGGAGAAGAAGACTCTCCGCTTATCCATGCCTATGACACAATCAAAGGGGGAGATTTTCTAGCGAATCAACCTCCTGTATTAGAAATGTGTCTCACAGCCCCGCTTATCATTGAAATGATGGACCGTTTAGGATGTCCTTTTTCCCGCACCCCCGAAGGAAATATCGATTTTCGTCGGTTTGGGGGCACGCTCTATAATCGCACTGCTTTTTGCGGCGCTTCTACAGGTCAGCAGCTCCTTTATACATTAGATGAGCAGGTAAGGCGTTATGAAATAGAGGGGCTCATTGAAAAATATGAACATCATGAATTTTTGCGCCTTGTTATAGATCAAGAAAGAAAAGCGCGCGGCATGGTGGTTCTTGATCATTACACGCTTGAGATGTTTGTTTTAAAAGCAGATGTGGTGATTGTAGCCAGCGGGGGCCCCTCCTATATCTTTAAGTATTCGACTAACTCTACCGTTTGCACGGGGGCAGCTAATGGGCGCCTTTATATGCAAGGGGTGAACTATGCGAACGGAGAATTTATTCAGATCCATCCTACAGCACTTCCTGGAGCAGATAAACTCCGCCTGATCTCAGAGTCGGTTCGAGGAGAGGGGGGACGGGTATGGGTCTATGGCGATTCTTCGAAAAGAATTGAGACTCCAGAGGGAAAACTGATCCCTTGCGGCGAAACTGGAAAGCCCTGGTACTTTCTTGAAGAGCTCTATCCTGCTTTCGGCAACCTAGTGCCTCGCGATATTGGAGCAAGGGAATTTCTCCGCCTTTTTGAGATGGGGATGGGGGTTAATGGGAAGAAAGAGGTGTATCTCGATGTTACCCACCTTCCTGAAAAAGTGCTTCATAAACTTGACTCGGTGCTTCAGATCTATCAGAAGTTTACGGGGGAAGACCCTCGCAAAACTCCAATGCGGATCTCAGTTGCCGTTCACTATTCAATGGGAGGATCTTGGGTCGATTGGCCTGCAGCTGATGACCTGGATCGGAGCTCTCGCTTTAGACAGATGAGCAATATTGAGGGCTGTTTTGTCATAGGAGAGGCGGAGTATCAATACCATGGAGCTAATCGCCTAGGGGCAAACTCTCTGGCTTCTTGCATTTTTGGAGGTTTGGTGGCGGGGATAGAAGCGCCCCGTTATCTCGACACATTAAAAAAATCCTACCTAGATATTCCAGCAAAGAGTTTCGAAGAAGCTCTTGCCTTGGAGGAGGACTTTAAACGGGAACTTTTCAAGAGAAATGGAAAAGAAAATGTGCATCTCCTTCATGAAGAGCTAGCTGATTATCTCCTACTCAATGTCACTGTAAAAAGAAATAATTCTGATTTAGTAAAAACAATGGAGAAGATCAAAGAGATCCGCTCTCGATATAGAGAGATCTCTTTAGATGATAGAGGAGAAGGGCTTAACCAAACATACCTCTTTGCCAACCAATTTCGCTCGATGCTTGAGCTTGCACTTGTAATGACCAAGGGAGCTCTCCTTCGCAATGAATCGCGCGGGGCCCATTTTAAATCAGAATATCCAGAAAGAGATGATGAGAATTGGCTCAAAACCACTATTGCAACTTATGAAAAGGAAGAACCAAAAATAGGTTACGAACCTGTTGACATACGCCATCTTGCTCCCCTAAAAAGAAATTATGCAACAGCTAAGAAAGTAAAGCCTCATCTGGAAAATATTCCTGCTAACCTTGAGCTCCCTATTTAGCCTAAACAATATGGAAAAATTCTTTCTAAAGATTTATCGGGGCCTTCCTGGAAATCAGTACTGGGAAGAATTTGATTTGCCTCTATTTCCTTTCATGAATCTAATCACCGCGCTCATGGAAATCCAAAAAAACCCGATCAATCGGAAAGGGGAAAAAGTAGCCCCTGTCGCTTGGGAGCAGAGCTGCTTAGAGGAGGTATGTGGTTCTTGCTCGATGCTAGTCAACGGTCGCCCTCGCCAAGCTTGCACAGCGATCATCCAGCCAATTTTGGAAAAAACAGGGAAAGATACCATTACTCTTGCTCCTTTTACAAAATTTCCCTTAGTGCGCGATCTTGTAGTCAATCGCTCCCGCATGTTTGAGAATCTCAAAAAGGTGCAGGGTTGGATTTCAGCAGATGGCTCATTCCTGCATGGATTTGGGCCAAAAATTAGCCAAAAGAAACAAGAAACAATGTACTCCCTTTCCACTTGCATGACCTGTGGCTGCTGTTCTGAAGCGTGCCCTCAGGTGAACAAAAATTCAAAATTTATCGGACCTGCTCCGATTTCTCAGGTGCGTCTTTTTAACCTCCACCCCACAGGAAAAATGGAGCGAGAAAAAAGACTTCGCCCCCTCATGGAAGAGGGGGGAATTAGCGATTGTGGCAATGCGCAAAATTGTGTGCGGGTGTGCCCAAAAGATATCCCCCTTACAGAATCAATTGCTGCTATGGGAAGAGAGGTAAGCCTTCAAGCCCTTAAGGATCTATTCAGCATTCCTGACCGAGATGACTAGTGCTCTGTAACAGAAAATTTAGATACAATTTTTAATCTTTCCTATAATCTGTTTCTATAAAAGAATTGATTTACTCAGGAAAGGGGAAAAATATGGGCAGGCATCAAGACAGTATAGTGTATCTGACAAAAGAAGA
>JACPWA010000197.1 GCA_016191565.1 Simkania negevensis
GTTTCTTGTAATTATGATTTGATCAATTTTTACTTCCTCATAATCCCAGTAGAGAGGATTTTTTATTACCTCATAACCATGGCTTTGGCTATTTATTTTTAAGGTAAAGGCCCCATTGCAAAGATAATCAATTCCCGTTTGAGTAGGCCAAAAGGGATGATCTTGATCTGTTTTACGGTGGATGGGAGAGAAAATAGTATGGGTAGTAAGTTCTAAAAAATAGGGCGCTACATGAGAAAGTTCAACTTCAAGTGTTTTGTCATTTAGAGCATGAACTCCTAATTCTTCAATGGGAAGAACACCCTCTTTTACCTCCTTAGCATTCTTAATTGGGAAAAATAAGTAGGCAAAAGGGGTGTTAAAATTTGGCGATAGGGTTTTTTTCCACGCATATTCAAAATCATAGGCTGTTAGAGGATCCCCATTTGACCAAACGCTTTCGCGCAATGTAAAACGGTAGGATCTAAGGTCTTTAGAAATGTGAAATGATTGAGCAATCCCGTTTGATATTTTTCCTTTTTTATCTACGCGCATTAAACCTTCAAATAGGAGTTTAAGAATGATTCTTGAGTCTTCATCTCCTCCAATACGAGGGTCTAAAGAGAGGAGAGAAGATTGAAAGCTAAGTTTTAGCGACTTTAAATTTTTAATTTTTTCCTGCCATGTATCAATTGCTTTTTTTATGATTTCAATAAATTGTTCATGTTTATTTTTGTTGGTATTTTCGAAAATATAGGCGAGAAAAAAGGTTTCTTGATACGTAACAAAAGCAGAGATCAGATTTCTAGAAGCTAAGTTCATTTGTTCAAGACTATTTCCCACAAGCTCTTTTAAGCTTTCTTCCTGAAAGCTAATGATCAGATAGGTCTTATTATGCTCCTCTTCAAAATTGAGAAAGTAGCTGTATGGTGCAGCAAAACTTTGGCTTAATTCTTTAAGAAACAGAGAAAAGAACTTTTGTAGTGATGCCAGAGGGAGAGTTACCTGAGCTTCAAGAGGAACTAAGGAGTAGAAAAAATTTTCCAAAAGCTCTTTCTTATTTTCTGCAAACTCTTTAAATAGGTTTTTAAATTGGCTGAGAGCTTCTTTTTGTTTTATAATAATACCGCCGTTGTAGTCTCGAAACTCTCCAACTGCTCCAGTAACTATCTGGGATACTTTTTCTCTGGCTAGATAGAAGTTAAAAGAGGAATCTTCTCTAAGAAGGGAAGATTCTTTCTTGATAGGTATTGAAAAAACATGAGCTTCGATTGGATGCTTTTCTTCGAGATATCTGACAACTTGAATCCGATAAGGGAAAAAAGAAGAGACTTTCCTTATTTTATCTATTTTTTTAGTAAGAGAAGGAGCTTGTGATTTTCGTATTGATAAGAGGATCACTGTAAAAATAAGCTCTCCATTTATTTGACGGTCAAAAGAGATCACTACTTGAGGAATATCAGAAAGAGATTTAATTTCTTGGTTGAGTATTAAAATGGTTCTTAGCACCTCTTCTTCATTGCGGACCATAAAAATAGTAGGAACAAGTTTTTCAATCCGGTATTTCAATTCTTCTTGAAGCCCTTGCTTAAGAATAGACTTTTCTAAAAGAGAGAAAGAGGAATCATCAGATTTTTTACATTCAACATAAAGAATTTTGATCCTTTCTCTGTAATTTAAATCAGAATAAGTACCTCCTTTTACTCCTTCGATTTCAGGGATGAATTTTTTTGCGGTGAGAATAATTTGCTGTTCATCAAGAGATTCATATTTTTCAAAGAGATTAACCGCAAGCATTACTCCCAGTACTTGCTTTGAACTAAAAGGGGAAAGAAGGGAGGCTGCGATGAACCTTATTTGAATATGGCGAGTATTTGGATAAAGAAAAGTCGCTTTGAGGAGTTTTTTTCGAATGTGATGCTGTGAAAGCGTCAGGCGTGTTACATGCTTAGGAGTCCGAGGAATAACAAACTCTTCTCCTGCGATGAGGAGAAGATGGCTGAGTTCTTGTAGAGCCTGAGGTTCAATATAATGAGGAAAGCGGTGAATCATGCGCTTTACATTCTCATGAACTGTGGCTATTTTATCTGGAGAGGAAAGAGAGGTAATAGGAAAGCTTGTAGAGCAAGAAGGTCCTGTTCTTATTTTTTTACTTAAGTGTAAAAGATGCAGCTTGAGCGTATTTAAGCTATCTGGGTTATTTACATGTATTTGGACTTTAGAAATAAAGAGAGGGACTTCAGGAAAACCTTTAAGGTGAAAATAGGTTTGCTGATAATTTAAGCTGATAGCTTCTTTGTATTCTAAGAGCCATTTTTTTAAAAAATCAACAAAATGCATCTCCCATCTAGCGTCTAAACTAAAGCGACATAAGAAATATATTGAAAGATCTGCTGAGAGTTTAGAGTATTCTTGCCATTTTATGTCGGGAAGAAAGCCATCTATCCAATCGATAAAATCATGCTTATCTTCAAAATTGAGGTTTTCCTGTATGAAAAGCTTTAGAATTTCTTGCAGTTCTTTGTGCAACTCATCGCAATGAGACTTTGGAGGAGAAAGTTCAATAGGAAACATAGTTCCTCATCAATGAAAGAATCAGACCAGTTAATGTATACCTTACTTAAACAAATCATTAAAGGATAACTTCAGCCTGGAAATCTTCTATTTAACGGTTAGATTCCCGCAGCTTACGCAATGATTCTTTCATCTTTTTAAGATCTTTTTGAATGGAAAGACTGATCTGATGCATCAATGTAGAAGAGAATTTCTCTTTTTCTTTATCAGTAAAGCTTTGATAAAATTTCTCCCAAGTTAAGGGGTTAGGAGGAGTTGGTGGCTCTTCTGCATAAGCGCTCTTCAAGTTATTGGCTGGAAATGTGATTTGCACCATAAGTAACTCCTTCTTTTTTTAGTTGATCCACACCTTCTTCAAATCCTTTTTGATCTCCCGACTGGTTTTTAAATTGTTCCTCCTGGAAGACAGTGATATCCTGATGATCATCGAATGAATGAATGATCTGCGGTCTAAGGAAGATCACAATGTTCCTTTTCTCTTCCTTTTTGTTCATTTTGCTAAAGGCAGCACCGATGAGGGGAAGACCGCCGAGACAGGGGAGCCCAGATTTTCGATATTTTTTGGTATTTCTGATCATGCCGCTCAGAACAAGGAAGCTTTTATCTGGGACATGTACCTGAGTGGCCATATCGGTTTTCGTTGTTTGGATCCCTCCGACACTATCTCTTTCCTGGATCATATCATCGATTGCTTCTGTGATTTCTTCAGTAATATCGAGGGTGATAATATCTTGATCCCCCAGCAAAGGGGTGATTTTTAGTTTGACACCGACATCGCGATATTCGATATTTGTCGAAGTTTGCTGCGCAGCTCCCACAGTTTGTACCTTTGATCCAGTAAAGGGAATGTTATCGCCGACAAAGATATTGGAGCTTTTATTATCTTGGGTGATGAGCTTTTGGTTGAGGACAATAGTATTATTTCCATCTGCTTGGAGGGCAGAAACGAGAGAACCAAGAGAAAAGAAGCTCATTCCTTTATGTAGAATCACATCTCCAATAATCCCTAGGTCGAATCCTCTTCCGATCGGGATGTCAGAAGTGCCCTGTGGTGTTCGGCTGGCATTAATCTGCTGCAAAGTATTGGCAAAAGGCATCTTTCCTTTAGAGGCGGGGAAGTTTCCTACTCCAAAGCCAATTTTATCTTTATATTTCCCCCCCCCTCCCCACTCAAGGCCAAATTCAAGTCCATTTTTCACATCTGTTTCGATCACTAGAACTTCGATAAAGACCTGTTTTTTTGGAGCATCTAGACTCTTGATAAGCGCTGAAAGTTTTTCAATCCCCTGAGGAGTTCCAGAATAGAGAAGGGAATTAGTTGATTGGAACCATTGCATCGATCCAATCGCATGGATGAGATCAAGAGAGTTCTCTTTTCCCCCTTTAATCCCCAGAGCAACCTGTTTTACTGCTTGCTGTACTTCTGATCCTTGGTGGTATTGCAATTTATAAATGAAGAATTCCTCTTCTTTATTTGGCAGAATGCCAAAGGGAAAAGAGGAGAGCGCATCTTCTATCTTATGATTAACTGTAATAAGTTTTTCCTCCTTCCTCTTTTGCTGGGGCTTTTCTTTAGCAATCTGAAGGGGTTTTCTCTCTGCTCCCTCTTTTTTTTCAACTAAATAGTAACCCCCTTTTTCTATCATTTTGATATTTTGCTTATCGAGGAGTTCTGTGAGGATTTTTAGAATGCTTTTTGGGTCGGTGGGCTTCCCGGTAACAAAGCTGATATGAAAATCGAGAATTTTATCATCGTAGACGAAATTTACTTCTGCAATTTTACTGACGAAGTGAAGGAATTCACCAATTGATACATCGTTAAAATTAATCGAGATCCCTTCTTCCTCGTTTTCTGCAGGAGGGGGATTAAATTGGAGTACTTGTCCTTCGGAAAAAAGGGGCTCCTCTGCCCTTAAAGGAAGAGCACATTGCATTCCAACTACGAGCAATCCTATCCATTTTCGCCAAATTAATTTCATTAGTCTTATTTTCTTTGATTAACAATGATAAAAGAAGCTTAACTATAGCAATTAAGGAGCAATAAGAAATAGGGATTTTTTTAAGATAATGACGAAAAATAATTAAAGATAGAAAGTGATATTTTTCAAAAATCTAAAAATTAGAACCTTGCAATTTCTCTTCTTTAAGAAAAATTAATCGCCCAAATTTTCAATGGGGATAGAGGGAAGAAAGTCGTTTGGAATAAAATGAAAAACCTTCGCATAGAAATAAAGCTCTGCTTCGAGAGTAGCTTGAATCGTTTCCGACTTTCTAAATCCATGTCCCTCTCCTTCAAAAAGTAGGTAAGCAGTAGGGATCTTCCTTTTTTTTAAAGCTTCAAACATTTTTTCCGATTGAGAGGGAAGAACCACTTTGTCATCACTTCCTTGGAAGAGGATCAGAGGTGCTTTGATTTGGTTTGCAAAGTAGATCGGAGAAAAAGCTAAATAGCGTTTAATTGCTTGCGGGTAGGGGCCAACAAGCCCATCAAGATAGCGGGACTCAAATTTATGCGTCTCTTTTACAAGACCTTCTAAATCGCTGACCCCATAATAACTTGCTCCTGCTTGAAAAACATTTCGAAAAGCAAGCGCTCCTAAAGCGGTATATCCACCAGCGCTTCCTCCTCGGATGGCAAGCCTTTTTGGGTCGGCGAGCTGCTTTCTGATCAGGTAGAAAGCCGCACTTATGCAATCGTCGATGTCGATAGTGCCCCACTTTCCCTTTAAGTATTCCCGATAGGCTCTCCCGTAGCCTGTGCTTCCTCTATAGTTGACATCAAGGAAGGCAAAGCCGCGAGAGGTCCAAAACTGTGTCATAAGATCAAGAGAAGGGGTGATATGGCCTGAAGGGCCTCCATGTGCTTTGACCAAAAGAGGGGGCTTTTCTTCAGTATTAGGAAGGTAATCTTTATTCGTAGGGGGATAGTAGAAAGCGAAAGCGCTCTTACCATCTTCAGTAGGAAATTCGATCTGTTTGGGAAGCGAGAGGTAACCGGGATCAACTTCAATATTCCGACTTTTTCTTAAAATCTCCTCCTTTTTAGTTATGAGATCATACTTAATAATGGCAGGGATTCTCGTAGGAGAGGAAGCTTCAAAAACAAGTGACTGGCCGCAGGTGTGAAGATTAGCGTAATTAGTATAGGGTAGATTAATTTTCTTTTTCTTTTTTTCTAAGGGGTCAATTAAAGATAGAGAGTCAATTCCTTTGATCGTCGAAACCAAAACAATCTTCTCTTCCCCTTGGCCTTTAAGGAAATCGTAGCGCGAACTACCAAATATCCACCCAGGCACTCCATGTTCTGCTTCTTCCTCATAACAGGGGGCAATTGTATCTTCTTCCAGGCGATAAAGGTTCCACCAATCAGTTCGATCAGAGATAAAGTAAAGAATGCCTTGCGAGTTCCAACGCGGCTGATAGATCGATTCACTGATCCCTCCAGCCACCTGCCTCAGTCCTTCTAAAGAGCCATCCTTCTTTAGCTTACCTACCCAAAGCTCTGTGCCATCCCAGGGCATATTAGGATGGTTCCATACCAAAAAAGCAAGGTGCGTTCCCTTAGGATGCAGAGCAGGTGAGGAGTAAAAATCATATCCTGAGTGAACGGTCTTTAAAGAGCGCTTTCCTTTCGGGTCGATTAAGACAAGAGAATTAAGAACCTTCCCGTTTTCCAAGTGATCCTCTTGCACAGCATAGATCAGGTGGCGAAGGGGATCAAATATAGGATTTGCAATGCGCTTTATTCCACCGGAGGTGAGTGGCTTAATCTGACCAGTTTGAATAGAAAGAGCCATAAATGTTTGATCTTTGAAATTTGAAAAATAGAGAGTCGCCTGATGTACTATAAAAGAGCCTCCCCCATATTCATGAACCATGGTGCGAGCATAGTAGGGTGGAGGAAGAA
>JACPWA010000198.1 GCA_016191565.1 Simkania negevensis
AATCAATAACAGACCTAAGGAAAGGGAGAAAAAGAATAGACTTCTTGCGCAACCTCCTTTATTCGTTAAAACCGTTCTTTCTCTTTGCTTTTGTTTTTCTGTTACGTTGCCTACCCCGTTTGGGTATGTCTTGTAACAGAAAAACAAAAGCAAAGAGAAATCATCGATTTTTTCGAACAAATTAAGTTGCGCAAGAAGTCTACTGTTTCCACTTCAAACCTTTTTTATAGGTTTGAACTGTCATCAGTATAGAATAGAGGAGCGCTCCACAACTTCATTTACTTGCTTTGAGCTACTAGGATGTAATCTTCAATCCGAGTGCTGACCTCTTTGGCAATTTGCAAATGAGCGAGTCCTAGAGGAGAGAAATTAAAGATAAGCTTTTTCCACTTCTCCGGATCCTCTTTTGCAAGATCGGAAGGCTGGGGGATGAGGTGGTCTTGATGCACAATTTCTTGTAGAATAATAGCAGGCTCTTCCTCCCGCAGATCAAAGACACGGACTCTCATTGAGATAGAGATTTCAGAAGAGGGAGAGATTTTATCTAGGAAATTTTCTTGCAGCTTTTTTGGATGGATGTCATGTTCGATCAGTTCAACAAAAATCACAAACTCTTGCCCAGAAAATGTTTCTTTTACCCAGCTGTAATGATTAGTAAATGGGTTCTGGTCTTGAGAGAGCTTAGTAGTTTTCTCGTTTACCTCTTCTGGAGTAGCGAGATAGAACTGGTTTTTTTTTAAAAAGCGCTGACGAAGATGGTCTGTAAATTCTTCAGAAAGGTTCCACCCTACTGTTGCCTCGGAACGATCAAAGACAGGGACTAAAGCTACAGAGGGTTTTGCCCTTCCATCATCATGAAAGCGGCTTGCTTGTTCATACACATTTTTGCTGCAACCTACTAAACTCAATCCGATTAATAAAACTGATACGATTCGATACAACATAAGAACTCACTCCCAGCCAATGGTCTTAAAAAACCAGAGAATAGCAAAACCAATTCTTTCTTTGCTACTTCGAAAAGAAGTCTGTTTTTTTGATACTTTCGATTTTTGATGAATTTTTGTTGCTATTTTTTTCCACTCCTGAAAAACTTTCGACTTAGGTTTTATTACTAGATAACGCGTTGAATAGTGCTTCTTTATTAAGTAAATCAGCGTTATATATAGACTAAAAGAATTATTTATCCATATTCAAGGAGGAGCCTCTAATGTCATTTGAAAACGCTAAAGCAAACTTAAAAGAGTTTGGCAAGGAACTCAATCTCGAAGGGCTTGCTTTCGATGAAAACCACACCTGTATTTTAGGAATTGATAACACTTTCTCCCTCCACCTTACCTATGAACCGAATTCTGATCGGCTCTACCTCTATTCTCCTATTCTTGATGGCTTGCCAAAAGATGATCCTACGAAACTCAAGCTTTATGAATCTCTTCTTGAAGGATCAATGCTTGGAGGACAAATGGCAGGGGGAGGGATCGGCGTTGCTGTAAAAGAAGAACTCATCCTGATGCACTGTGTTCTTGAGATGGGTCCTGGTGCAGATCCTGCTTCACTGCGCCGTTTTGCCCCGCTTTTTGTTGAGTCTGTTGAAAAATGGCGTGAGCGAGCAAAAGCAATTTTTGAAGGGCGTGAGCCTCCAAAAGATTTTGGTGGCGGTAGTGGTATGCAACAACGAGGAGGACAACAACAAGGGAAACCTCAAGAGCAACCCAAGCCAGGAGAGCGCTTCATCAAGATTTAAGGAGCTGATCAAGTTTATAAAGAACTTGGAGTGTTTTCTTATCCTCTGAAGCGATTTTAGAAGAGATTTCTTTCACTGCTGCAATGGCTGTGGAGTGATCTCTTGAAAAAAGGCGCCCTATTTCAAGATAGGAAAGAGATAACTTCTTTCTGCAAAGATAGATACTAATGTGGCGAGCAAAGGTGGTCTCTTTGCTCTGCCCTCTTCCTAAAATTTCCTCTTTTTTTATTGTAAGCACATCTGCGACATGCGCAAGGATTTTTGTAGCGGTTAGTTTTTCACTTTTTTCT
The DNA here is from genome assembly GCA_016191565.1 of Simkania negevensis. Classification (GTDB taxonomy): domain Bacteria; phylum Chlamydiota; class Chlamydiia; order Chlamydiales; family Simkaniaceae; genus Simkania_A; species Simkania_A negevensis_A. The sequence continues at coordinate 2,032 of JACPWA010000198.1, forward strand.
CTTTTAAGAAGATCAGCGAGAATCTCTGTAGCGGAGAGAAGCGATAAGGGAGAAGGAAAATCTCGCACTCTTAAAGCAATGGCTTCTAATGCGCGAAGTAGTGAGCTTAAAGAGGAAAAACTCTCAAGGAGAAGAAGATGAATGGAAGGGTGCAGATGAAGAGCAAGTTCTTTTTCTTTGATTTCTAGAATTCTTTTTTTCTCTTGGAAAGAAGGTTCAAGAATGGAAAGAGTGATTCCCCATTCAAAACGGCTAATTAGCCTTTCTTCAATTTCCTTTAGCTCGTGAGGAGAGGAGGCTGCGCTTAAAATAATTTGCTTGTCAGAGGTATGGAGAGTATTAAAGGTGTGAAAAAATTCTTCCTGAGTGCTGAGTTTGCGGGAAAAGAGATCGATATCATCTATAATTAAGGCATCGATGTTTCGATAGGTATTTCGAAATTGCGCAAGAGATCCCATCCGAAAAGCACGGACCACATGAGTTATAAAGGTTTCAGCGTGCACATAAAAAACATTTTTCCCTTTCTCTTTTAGTTGGTTGGCATAGGCCATCAGCAAGTGGGTTTTTCCGGCGCTTTTAGGTCCGTAGAGAAAAATTGGATTATAAGGAGGGGTGGAAGAAAGAGAAGACTCAAGTAGAATTTTTTTAGCAAGAGGCTGAGCTGTGGAAATAAAATTAGAGAATGTGGCTTGGGAAGCGATTGGATCGGAAGAAAAAACTTCAGTTGCTTCTATACCATAAGCCGATGAGGAATCGTTTAAAGATGAGCCAATATGATGGCTTTTCATACGCACAAAATCTGACGACTTGCTGTGTACTTCAGCAGCTTTTTCTTTTTTTTCTCCTGGAAGGGAGAGGTGGATTTTGATTGGCTTTCCATTGCATCGAAGAGGATTTTTGAGCTTAGGCTGAATATATTCATTAAACCAATGGATGTGGAAGGGGTTTTTGGCCTCTAAATAGAGGTTGCGAGCATCAAATTTAAGGACTTTAAGAGAATAGAGCCACTGCTTAGAGATCTCTTTTCCAAACTCTTTTTCCTGTTGTTTAAGGAAAATTTCCCAAACTTTCATGTGAACTAACTCTAATTTAATACTATAGTGGATTAAATTATTGACTTTTCAAAATCTTTTATTCCTCTATCTCTCCTTTTTGCGTAAGGTGAGTTACTAAGGTAGATCGCCTAATATGCTACCTTCGAGAGATCTTTTCTCGTTAATGTTTAAAAACATGAGCTTTGCAAAGATCCTTTAAACTGGTGCTATACTACTGTTATTTTCTTGGAGGTGTTACCCTTTCTTTTAGAAGCATACAGTTGCTGGAAGATCGCTAAAAGCATCGAAGAGAGCCAGTAAATATTAAGCCCTGAGGGGAAACTGTAAAAGAGGAAAGTAAAGACAATCGTCATGATGCTGCCCATCTTTTGTTGCTGTTTTTGCTGATCCGAGAGAGGTCCCTTCTGCACGCTTTGAGAGGAGGAGAGTTTTTGTTGAAAGTACATCACTACCCCTAAGAGGAAGGGGAGGAGGTGAAATTCAGTCCCGAAGAAGAAGATGGGATAGCTCCAAGAGAAGAGGACATCAGGGGCAGTTAAGTTATCAATCCAGCCAGGAATAAAGCTGACCCCCCTAAGAGAAAAAGTCGATTTTAACAGGTCAAACATCCCAATCAAGAAAGGCATTTGGATGATCAGAGGGAGACAGCCACCAAAGGGGTTCACCTTGTGTTCCTTATAGGCTTGCATCACCTCAAGCTGAGCTCTTTTTGGATCTTTTTTGTGTTTCTCCTGAATCTTGGAAATTTTTGGACTGATCTCTTGCAACTTTAGTGTAGATTTGATCGAC
>JACPWA010000199.1 GCA_016191565.1 Simkania negevensis
CCCCAGGGAATCGATCTTTCCAAAGAGACCCCTAAAGTCCGCTCTAGTATTATCGAAGGGATTAGAAACCAGGAAATGATGGGAGAGCTCTATCCAGTTGGGGGAGCAGCTGACCGTCTAGGGCTTAAAGATGAAAAAACGGAAGAAAATCTTCCTGCTGCTCGCCTTATTTTTCTTGGAAAAGGTCTTTTGGAGGGGGTAATCACTGATCTTGAGGCTAGAGAATATCTTTTCTATCGCCTCTTTGGTAAGCAGATTTTTACACCCATTGGACTAATGACTTCTCATGTCAATCAGAATAACATGCAGATCCAAAGGATATGTGAGCAGAGTGGGTGGTTTGGCCGGCCTAAGGATTCTCTAAGATTTTTTTCCCAACCATCCGTCCCCACTTTTACTAGGGATGGAAAATGGTGCCTTGCCGCTCCTTTAAAGCTTCTCCTAAAACCAGGAGGGCACGGGGTGATGTGGAAGCTTGCGCAGAAAGAAGGGGTGATCGATTGGTTTAAAGAGAAGAAACGGAGCCGGGTCTTGGTAAGACAAATTAACAACCCTATGGCAGGGATCGATTATGGTCTTTTAGCCTTTCTCGGGGTCGGACATGAGGGAGATAAATCGTTTGGTTTTGCCTCTTGTCCTCGGAGAATAAATGCCCAGGAGGGGATGAATGTACTTAAGCTGACCTCTTCTGAAACAGGAAGAAGAGCGCTTCTCACTAACATTGAGTATTGCGACTTCAAGCGATTTGGAATTAAGGATCAGCCTCAAAAAGGGGAAGAAAATTTTTCCCAGTTTCCCTCGAACACGAATATTCTCTTCGCGAATTTAAGTTTTATCCAAAAAGCAGTAAAGAAGTCTCCTTATCCAGGGCTTCTTCTTAATTTTCGAGAAGCAACATGTTATGATGTGGAAGAAGGAGAAAAAGAAAGAGAGGTTGCCCGACTTGAATCGACGATGCAAAACATCACGGATGCTCTTCCTGTGGATATATGAGAGGATACTCCAGAACACTTCTTTGAGCATTTTCCTACCTATCTGACTTTCAATGTGCGAAGAAAAACGATTTCTGCAACAAAGAAGAAAAAAAATACGAAAAACCCTTTGCTTGAAACGCCAGAAGGGAGTTTTTATGACTACCTTCTCAACTGTCGCGAATTGCTTGAAACTCATTGCAGTTTTGTCCTTCCCCCTGCTGAGGAGGAGGAGGAATTTTTAAAACGGGGCCCCTCCTTTATTCTGAGTTATCATCCTGCTCTCGGCCCTTTATACTCGATCATTGGTCAAAAGATGCAAAAAGGAAAGGTAGAGCGTGGATCGAGCCTTCATCTAGAAATTGCTGATCTTTACATTGAAAACCTTATCCTTTCTGGCAGTTTGGTTATCAGAGCAGATGCTATTATGGGACATAAAGACAATGAAGGAATGCTCCGCTTTTCTCACAAAACAGGGAGATGCTCGCTCAAAAATGTACAGGTAGTCAATGAGGGGATTGAAGAGGAGAAAAAACCCCATTTTTGGAAGGGAGAAAAGGGGCGCAAAGAGCGAGTGGAAATCATTTTACATGGACATGCTGAATTCATTGCTGAAAACATCACCTTTGGAGGACCTCATCTCATCGAAGTAGAAGAGGGGATGAGGGTGATTGCAGAGGAAGCTGAGGGAAAGATCTCCTTTAAAAAAGAGCCTTTGAAAGAACTCCTTCCCTTTTGGAATTACAAGATAGATAGCGAGCAGCATATTCTTATAGAAAGGCAATGTTAACTATTTTTCTGCTTGCTTACTTCATCATTTCTACTTCTTTTTTCTAGTGCTCTGTAAACTTAATTTTTGGTATTTCGGCTGACGTGAAAGTTCCCGCCGTTTGCCGATCGTAAATAGGCTTGTATTTAGTTAATACTAGCCCATTTACGATCGACGAACGTCGAGGCTTTGACGCAGCCCAAATGGCAAAAATTAAGTTTACAGAGCACTAGGTTTGAGGTTATACTAAATGTAAGAAATAAAATGACAGAAATGAAAATGTAGTGCAATTTTTGGAGAGGCAAGATGAATGAGGAGATCAGAAAGAACATTAAGGAACTTAGAGAGCGGTTACTTCACATGCGGAGGTATCTTTGACTTAGCCAAAAAAGAGGAGAGAGTCAAAATTTTAGAAGAGGAAATGAATGATCCTCAGTTCTGGTCAGACAATGAGCGAGCACAAAAAATCATTAACGAAAGTAATGATTTAAAAGAATGGACATTTCCTTATGAACAGGTTAGCAGACGTCTTGAAGATGCAGCATCGCTTCTTGAAGAGGTAGATGAGGAGAAAGAAGCAGATCTTTTTCAAGAACTTAATCAGGAGCTTTCTCACGTGCAAATCTTGCTTAAGCAGCTCGAAGTCAAAAAGATGCTTTCGGGGGAGCTCGATAAAAAGAATTGCTATCTTAGCATCAACTCTGGGGCGGGAGGAACAGAGGCGTGTGATTGGGCAGAAATGCTATCGAGAATGTACCAGAAATGGGCGGCAAAGAAAAAATGGAAGGTGGAAATTGTTGATCTTTTACAAGGAGAGGTTGCTGGGATTAAAAATGTTACTCTCCGTTTGATCGGTCCTTTTGCCTATGGCTATGCCAAAGCGGAAAAAGGGGTGCATCGACTTGTTCGGATCTCTCCTTTTGATAGCAATGCGCGCCGCCATACCAGTTTTGCCTCTGTTGAAGTCACTCCAGAAATTGATGAAGAGATTGCCATTGCGATCAAGCCGGAGGAGATTCGGGTTGATACGTTTCGCTCTTCAGGAGCAGGGGGACAACATGTTAATACCACCGATTCTGCAGTCCGGATCACCCACCTTCCCACCGGAATTGTAGTGAGCTGTCAAGGAGAAAGAAGCCAATTGCAGAATAAGGAAACCTGCCTTAAGATGTTGAGGTCAAAGCTCTATGAGATGAAAGTCTTAGAAAGAGAAAAACAGCTAGAGAAACTCCAAGGGGAAAAAAAAGAGATTGCTTGGGGTTCGCAAATTAGAAACTATGTATTTCAACCTTACACACTAGTCAAAGATACACGGACAAAATATGAAGTAGGCAACATCCAAGCAGTGATGGATGGAGAGATCGATGAATTTATTGATGCCTATTTAAAAGAGTTTGGTTAATGACGCGCATTGCAGAGAAAACAGAGTTCGATATTCGCTATTCGACGTTGGAAGATGAACCTTATCTCAAAGAATGGATGAGCCATAAAGAGATGGTCCACTACTTTCCCGTTTCAAGTGAAAATGAGATTGCCATGATGTGCAGAAATTGGATCGGTTTTTCCCGCTTTCGCGCCAGTTTGACAGCAGTATACAAAGATAAACCAGTTGGGATTGCCACCCTCTTTTTGATGCCCTATCGAAAGCTGATCCATCATTCGATGATCTATTTTATTGTAAATCCAGATCATCTTCAGCAAGGGATTGGAACCTCTTTAATGCGCAACCTCAATCATCTTGGCAAAACCGCATTTCATTTTGAAACTCTCCACGCAGAAGTTTACGAAGGATCGAAAGCTGTTTCTCTCTTGCAAAAATGCGGCTATCATATTCTTGCTACTCAAGAGCACTTCGTAAAGGAAAAGGGAAAGTATTTGTCGAGAATTCTACTTGAAGTGGAGCTAAAGCAAGATGGGAAATAAACCGCTCATTCAAATCAGAGATACGATTGAGAGCGACGGGGACTATATCAAAAAATGGCTTCTCCAACCGGGGGTTCTAGCTGGATTTCCGATGTGCGATCTAAGGGAAATAGAGGATTCAACCCGGATTTGGATGGAGTTTGCTAAAAAAGGGTGTTCCATCACTGCTCTTTATAAAAAAAAAGTGTGCGGATGCGCTAATCTCTATATCCAGACAATAGAAAAACTAAAGCACCAGTCTCTTTTTGTGATTATAGTCGATGAAGCTTATCGAGGGCAGGGGATAGGAACCTTACTGATTAAAACTTTAATGAAAAGAGCAAAAGAGAAGTTTAGCATAGAGCTTCTTCACCTTGAAGTGTATCAAGGAAATCCCGCTATTTCCCTTTATAAGCGTCTTGGGTTCACTCAGTATGGATCTCATCCCCGTTTCTTAAAAGATGCTGAAGGAAAATATTATGATAAAATATTGATGC
>JACPWA010000200.1 GCA_016191565.1 Simkania negevensis
AATTACTTCTGTCTCTAGTTCTTCATACGACGGCTTCATACCCTATAATCATGAACAGATCTTCGTTCTTAGTCAATGAAATTTTTAACCCCGTGAACTGTTACGATTTTTGCATGGAATGCAGTAAAGAGAACGAAGCGACTTTGTAAAGTCGGTGAGTTCGAATGCGAGATTCTATGCGAAAAGACGCATATGAATTTTATCATGCAAAGTTTAATGCACTATAAGGATTTATTTTCCGGAAATGGTATAAATTCTTGCCAAGAGTTTTTTAAATTCAGAGGAAGGGGGTACCGCCGTTTTTCTCTCCTGAGAATAGACTACATGAACAATGAGAGCTGTCCCTACTCTTTCCCCTTTTTTAAAAAAATCTGATGCAAGGGTAAAGGAGGTAGTTCCTGTTTCTTTTAAGGTCAGATGCACCTCAATGAGGTCTCCAACAAAAATAGGAGAGAAAAAGTCAGCCTCAGCATGAACAATAGGAAAGAGAAAACTTTTGTCTTCGATCATGCCTTGCAAAGAAAATGTTGAATTGTAAAGAAGTTCTTCAAATGCTTCTAGAGCTATCTGCAAAAGATTTGCAAAATAAAGGGCTCCTGTCGCATCTGTATCTTGCATTCGTATAATTCTACGGTAGATAAACATAGAAATTTTTAAAATTTATTTTACATTAAGAATGCTTTCTTTTAAATAGCTCATTCTAAGCTTTTCTCTAAAAAATTCAAAGATAAAACATGCCCCTAAAGAGGGTTTTCAGGGCGACTTGGAGATTGTAGAAAATGGCCCCCTTACCTATAATCACGTGCCTATCCTAAAAGGGCTTTTTTCTTATGGCAAAGGCACTACATCGCTCCAAATATGCTGCTTCTCCTAGCAATAGAGGGAGAAGGGCTCCTGATGAGGAAGGGACTAACTTCAGAAAAAGAGATTATTCTGCCCTTTCTTCTGCTTTATTAAAAAAGGGAGAGTTTCGCCTTCTACAAGGCGACCTTTCAGGACTAAAGTTATTTGAAATGGCGGTAAAACTTGATCCATCTAATAGCGAGCTTTTCTATGCCCAAGGGCTTGCTCTTTTTGAATATGGAAGCGAAGAAGGGAAAGAAAATGAGCTTCGCCTTGCCAGCAAAAAATTTAAAAGAGCTACTCAGCTAGATCAAAGCCTCTTTGAAGCATGGCAAGCATGGGGAAATACTCTTTATCTATTAGGGATAAGAACTGGGGAAATTGAGTTTTTCTATAGCGCAAAACAGAAATATGAGAAGGCTCTTTTCCTTTCCAAGACAGCTCCTGAAGACCTTCTTCCTGATCTCTACTGGGATTTAGGGACTTTGTTCACAAAGCTAGCAGACATCTCTGGAGAAGCAGGTGATCTCCGTTTTGCGGTGAAATTCTTTCAACAGGCAGTCTCCTCTCAGCAAGATCTTTCGGCAGAGTTTTGGCTTCATTATGGAAATGCCAGCTACAAACTCGGAGTTCAAATCAATGATGTGCAGCATCTTCTTCAAGCAATTAATTACTATAAAAACTCGATCTCCCTTTCTATCTCTTTAGCTATCAGTTGGCTCCATTTAGCAAAAGCCCTTTCTACTCTTTATAGCTATACCCATGATGAGGATCACTTTTCCCAAGCAAATGAATGCTATACCACGGTGAGCCAGCTCGAAGCAACTCATAAAGAACTCTGGATAGAATGGGGAGCTCTCCTCTTAGAATCAGGAATGCATTTTAATGAAATTAAAAAGCTTGCTGCCTGTATTGAAAAATGCCGAAGGGGAAGCGAACTTTCCCCTAAAAATCCAAAAATCCTTTCTATCTGGGCACAAGCTCTTTCTTTCATTGGGGTTATGGGAGAGCGGCTTGACCTTCTTTACGAAGCAAGTAACAAGCTAGAAGAAGTAGAGGAAGAAATGAAAAACGATCTCGACCTCATCTATGCTCAAGGAATCTGTCTAATCAATTTTGCAAGCTACTTCAAAGATCCTGAATATCTCTATCAGGCCGTTGAGAAATTCCAGGAAGGACTCAGCATTAACCGAGCAAGCTGCAAACTTTGGCATGGGATAGCAATTGCAAGTAGGAAATGTGGGGAATTTGACTCTGATGAAAAATGCTATCAGCAAGCCTGCCGGTTTTTTGAAAAAGCTCTTGACTTAAGAAGCAGCAGCACTATCCATTATGAATATGCCCTCTGCTTATCAGAATATGGGGAAGTGAGCCAAAATCAAGAGCTTTTAGAACAAGCAATCTCTTACTTTGAAAGAGCTTTGCAAGGGCAAAAAAATGCTTTTTATATCCACCCTCAGTGGCTTTTTAAGTATGCTTATACCCTCGATCTTTTAGCACATTTCCAAGAAGAGGAAGCTCCTTATATCAAAGGAATTGAGATCCTAAGTCAGCTTTTGATGATGGAGCCTGATTTTCCTAAGATTCACTATCATTTAGCTCTCATCTTCGCCCACTACGGAGAGCTTATAGAAAATGTCGACATCTTTCATCGCGCCCTTCATCTCTTCCGCATTGCACATCAGCAGGACAAAGAGAGCGATCAAATCCTACTTGATTGGGGAGTCACCCTTTTACATGTAGGGGAACTTTTAGAAAATACTGCAGAGGGAGATCACTATTTTCGAGAAGGTGAATATAAACTGATTCAAGCAGCCAAACTAGGCAACCCTCATGCCTACTACTTTTTAGCTGCATTCTACTGTTTTATAGGCGAGATTAACCGATCACTTGATTTTCTTTATAAGGCTCTTGCTTTTCAAGGACTTCCTCCTTTGGAAGAGATTCTTGAGGAAGAATGGCTAGATGGACTTAAAGAGAAGGAGGAATTTGCTACTTTCCTCTCAAAAATCGAAAGCAAAATGGAGTAAAAATTAATAAAAAATGAATAAGCGCAGCTTTCTTTTTGTCCTTTCTTTAACACTAGCCCTTTTTTTAGTGAATCAATTTTTTGCTACAAATCGGGAAAGTAAGACCCAAAACGCGAATCAAGAAGAAAATAAGCAAAAGCCTCTCGCAAAGCAAAAGGAGGAGCCTCTTTCTTCTCCCTTCTCTTCTCTCG
>JACPWA010000236.1 GCA_016191565.1 Simkania negevensis
AGGTGCTTTTAGCCTCAAGAAAGAAAAGAGTCAAGCATGGGCAATGAGTGCTCCCGTTGCTTTCTCTGCTCTCTCCTTTAAAACTTCTACCATCTTAGACAAATCCGCTGCTCCCCTTTCTATTGCTACTAAGCTGCTCGATAACACCTATCTTCATAAAAAAATCAGAGAGCAAGGGGGAGCTTATGGAGGAGGCTCTAGTTATAATCCCTCTCTTGGCCTTTTTCACTTTTTTTCCTATCGCGATCCTCATATTGCCTCTACCTTTAAACATTTTGAAGAGTCGGTTGAAAAGATCGCCCAAGGAGACTTTACAGCCCAAGAACTCGAAGAAGCTAAGCTCGGTATCTTGCAAAATCTTGATACCCCGATCTCTCCTGGAAGCCGTGCCATCACCTCTTATGTTCGTCTAAGGGAAGGAAAAACTGATACAATTCGACAAACTTTCCGCGATAAGCTTCTCCGTGCAAGTAAAAAAGAGATTACAGAAGCCATAGGAGAAAAGCTCCTTGCACAGAAAAAAGAGGGGATCTTTGTTACTTTCGCCGGTAAGGAATTGATTGAAAAGGAGCAAAAGGAATTACCAAGCCCTCTACCACTCTTTAAAACATGAGAAAAAGAATTTTCTATTTTCTCCTTTTTACCTTTCCCCTTTTTGCAAACCAAAATAAAAGCCCTTTTATCCTTTCTGCTAAAAAAGGAATAAAAATCACTGTTTTGATTTCTACCCAAACAGATTCTTCAAGCTCTTTGGTTATAAAAAAAGTAGGCTCAGGATTTTTTATTTCCTCCGATGGAAAGATTGCCACCCTCTATTCGCTCGTCAAAGAGGGAGAAGTCATCGCAGTGATGCTCCCTGATAAATCTCTTTACTCTGCACATCTCATAGGAGGCGATCTACAAACAGGGGTAGCTCTGATTAAGATTGCCGGAGAGGAAGGAGAATTTCTCTTTGCTGAGTTTGCAGATTCTGATGAGGTAGAAGTAGGAGACCCTGCTCTTGCAACAGGCTACCTCAAGCAGCGGGTTTATGTTGCTCAGAAAATGATCTCACGAAAAGAGGGAAAGAAATATCTCATTACTGACCGAGGGTTCAACTTAGGTGACCTTGGGGGTCCTCTTCTCAATCTAGAAGGAGATCTGATCGGAATGCTCTGTGGGAATACTCATGAACCTAATCCTCTAGGAGTGGTGATTCCCAGCAATCAAATACTTGAGACTATTGCTCATCTAGAATAATGACAAAAATATTTTTTTCTAGATTCGTACTCAACTTCAGCTTAGAATAATGCCGAACACGACTAAAAAATGCAGTTTTAAGCTGCGTGAAAGCCCTGAGAATTTTGACGCGCTTAAAATTGTACTTTTTAACCATATCCGGTATAAGTTAAGATATAACAAGGAGATATGACTATGCAGCAATTCTTATCCATTTTTATCATTTTATCTTCCCTTGTCTTAGGGCAATTCCATGTAGAAGCACTTACTCCGATCGTAAACCCGAACAAAACCTCTGAAAAAACGCAAGAGATCGCTTCTTCTAACGCAATAGCTGCACCAAGTTCTATGCAGAAAGATAGCCCAACAAAAGCCTTTTCAAGACCATTTATCAATGTAGCAAAAAGCGCTACCCCTGCTGTGGTTTTCATCAAGGCAGAAACAGGCCCTGAGTATGCTACCCCTTCCAATCCTTACGACGATTTTTTTAATGATGACTTTTTTAACCACTTCTTTGGTCCAAGAAAAAGGAGAGCTCCTCAACCTCAACTCAGCCAAGGCTCTGGATTTATTCTCTCTAATGATGGCTATGTAATGACCAATTTCCACGTAGTGAAAGGAGCAAAAAAGATCTCTCTTATTCTACATGATGGAGGACAAAGAGAGGTGAGCGCCAGTTTTATTGGAGGGGATGAGCAAACTGATGTGGCTATCCTCAAAATTGATGAATCTTTTGGCAAAAATTTTCCTTTCTTAAAGCTAGGTAACTCTGATGATGTAGAGGTAGGAGAATGGGTGATTGCCATCGGCAGCCCTTTTCAATTAGAAGCAACTGTCACCTCGGGGATTATTAGCGCCAAAGCAAGAAACAACCTCAAAATCACCGATTGGGATGACTTTCTCCAAACAGATGCACCCATTAACCCCGGAAATTCTGGAGGCCCTCTTCTTAATCTTGATGGAGAAGTTGTCGGCATGAATACAGCCATTGTCTCCCGCTCAGGTGGCTATATGGGAATCGGCTTTGCTATCCCAAGTTCCATTCTACACCATGTGAAAGAACAACTCATCGCCACAGGATCAGTCTCCAGAGGCTTTCTTGGCATTACCATGCAACCCCTTACTCCTGATTTAGCTGAAGCTTTTGGTATGGCAAAAGGAGAAGGAGCACTTGTCGCTGATGTTGTAGAAGGTTCACCCGCTGACAATGCAGGGGTCAAGCAGGGAGATATCATCACCAAAGTCAATGACAAAGAGATCAAAGGACCAAATGATCTTCGCAGTGCAATGTTCCTCATGCAACCTAACTCAGAAGTCAAGCTCACCATCAATCGAGCAGGAAAAACAATCGTGATCCCTGTAGTGCTAGGAAGCCTGGGAGAAAACAGCAAAGTTTCCAATGCTACTCCCGCCAAACTACTCGGTCTTTCTGTCGACAATCTCACCCCCGATATGATCAAACAATACCATCTTGATCCAGCAGACCAAGGGGTAGTGATTGTAGAGATTGAAACTGGCTCTCCCGCTGCACGCGCTGGATTAAGGCCAGGGGTGGTGATTTTCAACCTTAACCATCAAAAAATCACCAACGTCGAAGACTTTAAAAAAGCACTTAAAACAATTGGGAAACAAAAGCAGGTGCTCGTAGGAGCAAGACAGGGAAAAATGACCCAGTTCTTCTCCTTAAAAGTCGAATAGATGATAAAAAAAGAGGGGCGTTTTGTGCCCCTCTTTCTTAGAAAAGAAAATGCGCTTATTTTTTGCAGCTAAGCTTCATTTTTTTCTATAAGGAATAAAGCTATAAAAGAGGTACCGATGAAGGCAAAGAGCTTATAGGGGTAGGGTTAGCACTTATTGCTCTGGAAAGAATAAATGACCGTTTTCTACTTTCAAAGCTCTATCTTATACGAACACATCTAGAGCAGTTTTCAATACTACTTTTTATAAAGGGCGTAAATTATCTTGCTTCTAAAGTTTTCTGCATGAGCTTGAGTATCTCTTGAGAATGAATAAATCGCTGGTTTTATAGATTGCCAATGCTGCTCAATAAAAGAGCTAACCCTTTCATTTATACGGTCAACCAAAGAAGTTAAGGAAGGAGGAGACAAACGCCGCCAGTAAGCTCCTAGAGCAATAAAGCTCACACCTACAATAAATACAGCAGTTTTGCTCCAACGTTCTTTTTTAATTTTCTCTAGGTCCTTTGCTAAATCGCCTTTTTCTGTCTCCATCTCCTGCAATTCCTTAGTTTGATCTGAGCACTCTTTGCTTTTGAATTGGAGCTGGCTTCTTAGAAATTGCGATATTTCTCTTTCATCTGCTAATTCTTTATCTAGCGAGATTAACTGCTCTGCTTCTGTCGGTTGAGACATATCTACGTTTACTACATTTGCTTCTAGCCGCTGTATTTCATTTTGCACGGATTCCGGGTCATCTAGATCTACACGGCTGTTCAAGGAGCTTAGCAATAAGTATACTGATTTTGGTTGATGCGCGCGTAAAAAGAGGAGCATACATCTTTGTTCATTATAATTATTTCTTGTCTTATTTAGTTCATCCTCAGTAACCCCCAGCGTCTCCTCATTACTCTCTATTTCCCCTTTAAGCTGCTTAACCTGGTCATTTAAG
>JACPWA010000237.1 GCA_016191565.1 Simkania negevensis
CTTTTGATTTTTCTGAGAAAGAGAATGGAGTCCTCTATCTCTTCTACGGCGATATGATAGTTGATTGCTCCAGGAAGCTCTTCTTCCAATCGGGTGAGTTCCCAGTAGTGGGTGGCAAAGAGGGTTTTCACTCCCATTCCTCTTAAGGAGAGGAGATGTTCTGCCACTGCCCAGGCAATCGAAATCCCATCATAGGTACTGGTACCTCTCCCAATCTCGTCGAGGATAATGAGGGAGCGAGGGCTGGCATTATTGACAATATTGGCTGTTTCACTCATTTCAACCATGAAAGTAGAATGTCCTTGGGAAAGATCATCGCTTGCACCGATTCGGCTAAATACTTTATCGATAATACCTATATGGGCCGATTTTGCCGGAACAAAAGAACCAGTCTGGGCCATGATGGCAATCAAGGCGACTTGCCGAATATAGGTAGATTTGCCTGCCATGTTTGGGCCAGTGATAAGAAGAAGCCTCTGCTCTCTAAGATCAAGAAGGGTATCATTGGGAATGAAAGAATTGAAAGGAAGGGCAGATTCAATCACAGGATGTCTTCCCCCCTCAATTGTAATCTGATCCCCATCGTCGACCCTTGGACAGACATAGTGCCTTTGGATAGCTACTTCTGCAAGGGAGAGGATTGCATCTAGTGAAGCGACCTTTTCAGCAATTTTTTGCATCATTTCAAGATAGAGCCCTATCTTTTTTAAGAGGCTGAGGTAAAGCGTTTTTTCGATTACCTCGATTTGCTCTTGGGCAGTGAGAACTTTTTCTTCATAAGCTTTTAACTCATAAGTAACATAGCGTTCACAATTGGTTAGCGTTTGTCTTCTTTCAAAATTCTGAGGTACTTTATCTGCTTGTCCTCGGCTGACTTCAATGCAGTAACCAAATGCCTTGCTATAGCTGATCCGGAGGTTTTTGATCCCGCTGGTCTCTTTTAACTGTTCCTGATAACTTAGAATCCAGTGTTGACTTCCCTCTTTAAGAAAGCGAAGCTGATCCAACTCTACGTCATATTCTGCTCTAATCACCCTTCCTTCTCCCCATTTAGAAGGGCAGTCTTTATCTATCGCAGCCTCAATGTCTTTTACAATAAAGATGGGGTCTTCTAAAGAAGAGTATATGAGATGAAAAGAAGGCATCTTTTCTAGGAGCCTTTTGATCTCTGGGATTTTTTTTAGGGAAAAAGAGAGAGCAAGAAGCTCTTTAGGATTGATTGTTTGGGCAGATACTTTAGTGGAAAGGCGCTCTAGATCGCACATCTCTTTCAAATGGGAAGAGAGCTTTTCCATCTTTTCAGGTTCTTTATGGAGTATTTCGATCCTTTTTTGTCTTTCCCAGATTTCCTTGGGTTCAAGGAGAGGATGGCTGACCCAAGATTTTAAGAGACGCCCTCCCATTGCCGTTTTAGTTTGATCGAGAAGGGAAAGAAGGGTGGGGGAATTAGAAGAGGAATGTAGAGGGTGGCAGATTTCGAGATTTCGTTGAGTCGCTTTGTCAATAGACATGTAATGAGAAAGGTGGCTTAGCTCAAGCTTTTTGATATGAGAAGTAGGAAAACGGAGCTCTTGATCAACATAAGAAAAGAGCGCTCCAGCAGCATTGACTGCAGCGACTAATCCCTTGAGACCAAATCCATCAAGAGTGTGCAGCTTGAAATGACTAGTTAAGCTTTCTAGGCAGCTTTTATGATCGAACCAAAAGGGCTCTTTTACGGTAAGCCGGAAAGAAAGCTGTTTTTTTAATTCTTCCAGAAGAGCAGTAAGAGAGGAAAGATCTTTTTGCGAAAGGAGAATTTCAGAAGGAGAGCGGCGAAAAATCTCATCTTCGAGAGCTTTTAAACTTTCTATTTCCATCACATGAAACTCTCCTGTCGAGAGATCGAGGAGGGCAAGGCCGATGGAGGCATTGACTTTAGCAAGGCTAGCAAAAAAGTTATTTCCCTTCTCAATAAAAGAGGAGCGAAAAAAGGTAGCAGGAGAAAGGATCTGCACAACCTCTCTTTTTACCAGCCCTTTTACCTGTCTTGGATCTTCCATTTGTTCTGCAATGGCAACGAGGTATCCCTTTTTAATGATTTTTTCCACATAATTTTCCACCGTATGAGCTGGAATGCCGCTCATAGGAACTTCCCCTCTTTTAGTAAGGGTGAGGTTTAACTCTCTAGCTAGGATCGCTGCGTCATCATAAAAGGCTTCATAAAAATCGCCGAGACGAAATAAGAGAAGGGCTTCCTTGGCTCTCTGCTTACAGTGATACCATTGCGCCATCATGGGAGTAAGCGTTTCAGGAGAGAAAAAGGGGAGTTTCATTTCTTCTTCGTTAACCATTTTTTTAAGATCCCAATCGAGGTCTTCTTACTAGAGGAAGTAGAAAAGCCACTTTGCTTGTCATTTGAAACCTCAAGGGTGCTCTTTGCCTCTTCGATCCCTTTTAAAATTTGCAGGATTACTCCAGCACCCCATCTTTGCGATTCCTCCATTTCTTTTTGCAGCTGCTCTAAACGTTCAAGGATTTCTCTAGGAGATTTTGAAGCTTTTCCTAAATTGAGTGGGGAAGGGGACTGCTGCTTTGCTCTATGATTCTCAGTCATTTGGCGGAGTTCGAAAATCTCAATAAGGAGGGGAAGAAAGGTCCGTTTAAATTCTTCTCGAAGTCCCTTAGTGGCAGAAGAAGGGATGATTTTTTTAGTAGATCCTTTGCTTTGGAGAGAAGAGATGGAATCAGATGGAATCGATCCAGATAAGGGGGAAGCTTTAAGTTTTGTATAAACTTTTTTATGAAAACGGGTGCTTTTCTCAAGAGGTGCATTGATCGGATCAATTTCCATTTCTTTTCCTTAAGTTCAGTCCATCCTTAATCAAACATATCTGATCTCGCAGTTTTGCAAAAGAGGTTTGTCTCCTACTATCCCTTGCAGTATAGTAGAAAGAAAAAGGAAAAAGGGTAAAGTGGCTATTTATTCGAAGAAGAGTTTAGAGACTTTAAAGGAGAGAATCGACCTTATCGAGGTGATTTCCCCTTATCTTGAGCTCCGATCTGCTGGGGCTTTTCATAAAGGACTTTGCCCCTTCCATGAAGAAAAAACCCCCTCCTTTATGATCCAAAAAGGGAGCTCTCACTATCATTGTTTTGGATGTGGTGCTCATCAGGCTCTTCAGTATCTTTACAATCGGGGGATCGATCTCAATTTTATTCAGCTTTTTCATATTGGGTATGCTCCACGTCAGGGAGATCTTTTTGAGAAGATCATGCAAAAAGATAAAGTCTCTATGGAAGAACTTGAAATAGTAGGATTAATAAAGAAGGGGGAAGGAAATCAAAGAAAACTCTTTTTTTCTGATCGAATCACCTTTCCTATTCTCGATCCTTTTGGCAATGTGATTGGATTTTCAGCCAGAAAAATAAAGGAAGAAAACTTTGGGCCCAAATATATCAATACCCCTGAAACTCCCCTCTTTAAAAAATCCTCCGTGCTTTATGGACTTAGCTTTTCTAGACGGAGAATTGCTAAGGAAAAAAAAGCAATCATTGTTGAAGGGCAGATCGATGCGCTACGCCTCATTCACAGCGGACTTAATCTTACTGTGGCAGGGCAGGGAACTGCCTTTACGGAAGAGCATATTAAAGAGCTCCTCCATTTAGGTATCACACATGTCTACCTAGCTTTTGATGGAGATGAAGCGGGGCAAAACGCAGCTTTAAAGGTAGGAGACATTTTTCAGAAAGAGGGAGTAGAAGTTTCTGTTGCTGTGCTTCCCCAAGATTCTGATCCAGATACATTTTTAAATGAAGAGGGGGTAGAAGGATTTCTCCAACTTTTGGAAAAGGCTCCCGATTATCTTGCCTTTGCTTTTGAACTTCTTTCTAAAAATGTCAATCTCCATTCACCATCTGAGAAAAACACACTCATTCAGATGCTAGCAAAGAGAATTCGAAACTGGGATCATCCACTCATGGTACATGAGAGCTTGAGAAAGCTTGCGAAAATGACGCAAATTCCTGAAGAGCTTGTAGGGGTGGGAAAGGAGGAGGTCAGGCAAAAAATTTTTATCAAAAAAGAGGGAAGCATCGGAGAGATGGAGGTGGATCCTGATCGAGTGCTTGAAATAGATTTACTAAGATGGCTATTCCTTTTAGGAGAAAGGTCTTCTGAAATCATTCAAATCATTG
>JACPWA010000234.1 GCA_016191565.1 Simkania negevensis
CGGCAATCGGAAGACAGAACGAACGAAAGTGCTTTTTGAAAAAGGAGGCATTTCCTACGTCTATCTCTGCTCTGGGATCCACCATCTCCTCAATGTTGTCACTAATCAAGAGGAAGTCCCTCATGCTGTTTTAATCCGCGCTATCAAGCCACTTATAGGGATTGAAATCATGCTAAAACGGAGAAAAAAGGAAATTCTTACCTCTATTCTTACAGGAGGACCAGGCTCTTTGACAGAAGCTCTTGGTATTACTAGGATGCATAATAGACTCCCTTTTTCTGGACCGCTCCTTTGGATAGAAGACCGTGGTATATCTTTCTCTAGCAAACAAATCATTGCTTCTCCCCGGATCGGAGTAGAGTATGCTCAGGAAGATGCTTATCTTCCTTATCGCTTTCAGCTTCAAATAGACCTCTTTCAAAATGCGCTTTGCTTAGATTAAAATGACGAGTTTTAGATAGATCTAATTCTGAATATAATGTGAGAGGCACATGGCTGAAAAATCGGCTTTTGGAGATGGCAAAAATCCCCTTTAGCAAGCAAGTGAAGCGTTGAAAGGGGTCTAACATTGCAGAATAAACAACTTATACCATAAGATACAGCTTTAAGCATTTCCAATACGAGAGCTCGAATGAAGAAATATTTCATCACCGGCTTGGTGATTCTACTTCCCCTTGCAGTTACAATTTTTATCGTCATCTTCATTGTAAACTTCTTAACAAAACCTTTTATTGGGATAGTCTCAGAACTGTTGCAGAAATCTCATGTTTTAGACGATGGGTTTTTATTTCTCTCCCATGAGCAGATTGTAACCTATGGGAGTCAGCTCCTTATCCTCATCTGCCTTTTCCTTTTTACCCTCCTTTTAGGAGTAATCGCTCGCTGGTTTTTCTTTAAAGCACTTCTTGGTCTTGGAGATAAAATCTTGCATCGGATCCCTCTCATCAACAAGGTCTATAAAACTACCCAAGAGATCATTAAAACAATTTTCTCTTCAGATAAAGGTTCATTTAAGCAAGTGGTAATGGTAGCTTTCCCAAGACCTGGAACTTATGTGATGGGACTTGTAGCTAGAGAAGCTCCAGAAATTTGTTCTGAAGCAGTCTCAGGAGAGCTCATTTCTGTTCTTGTTCCTACCACGCCTAATCCAACAACTGGTTTTCTTCTCATGTATAAAAAGGAAGATCTCATTTTCTTAGATCTCAAGCCGGAACAGGCGATTAAATATATTGTTTCCTGTGGCGTAATCACTCCTGAACACCCCCAGAAAATTGTGGGAAAAACTATTTAATGAGAAAAATTTTTTTCACAGGCCTTGCCACTTTCCTTCCTATTGCTATTACCCTCTTTATCATCTTATTTATCGTCAACTTCTTAACTGCTCCTTTCATTGGAATAATGGAAAATGTCTTAATGAGCTTTGAAGAAGGAGGAAGGCAGATGCATCCCTTTGCTCTACTCATTATTTCTCGTGTTTGTGTTCTTTTCTTGCTCACTTTCCTTATTTTTTTTCTCGGATTTTTAGGAAGACGGCTTTTTTTTTCCTATTTTCTCAAACTTATGAACCGTCTTTTTGAGAAAATTCCCATTGTAAAAACAATCTACCGGATCACACAAGAAGTGACCAAAAGTTTCATTAGTCCAGAAAAAAAGGATCTCTTTAAGGGAACAGTAAGCGTTCCCTTCCCTCATCAGAAAACACGGGCAATGGGACTTTTAGCGGGCGATGCTCCCGAAGCAATGCACAATGCTCTTTTGCCTGAACATGCTAAACAGGGACTAAAATCTATTTTTGTTCCTACTGCTCCCCATCCTATCTCTGGCTTTCTTCTCATGTATAGAAGCGAGGAAATTCAAATGATCGATATGAGCACAGAGGATCTTTTCACATTTCTCCTCTCAGGAGGCACTGTTTACCCTGGAGAAAAGCAGGGAGAGAAAAAAAGATGAAAGAGCTTTTTACCAAAGCTATTTTTTTTGGTGTTTCTCAAAATCAGATGAAACTAAAAAAAATCATAGAGATCGCAAATGAGCATTTTGAAAAGCAAGAACCTCTTCTTTTTAAAGTTCCCCATGAAAAGGGAAAAGAATATGTGGATCATCTCCTTTGGAGTTCTCCTAAAGAGAGTTTTTTGCCACACACTGCTACTGATTCCTTAAGCAAGGAGCTCATCGTGATCACCCTCTCTGATGAAAACGTAAATCAAGCTAAAGCGGTTTTTAATCTCTCCTCCAAACCAATTGAAAATAAAGAGCCTCCTTTCCACATTATCTACACACTTGATGATCTCTCCTCGTCTGAGAAAAACAAAATAGCCCAGAGCCATTATAAGGTTTACAAGGAAAGGGGTTATAAGATTATCTCTCTCTAAATCACATAAAAACAAAATTTTATTTTTCTATTCTCATGATTTTCTATTTTTGCCTTGAAACTTTCCTTTTCTCTTTCTATAATAGTACTCTTACCTAAATATATGGAGCATGAGCGATGACCCGGGTCAGTAAAAAAGATGAAATGAAAAGATGTCCAAGAAAACCCCGCTATGGCTCTATCAAGAGCGGGTCAAAGAAAGACAACCTTCCCAAGGGATTTAAAGAACATGCTAATGCCTTTCAAGGGGAAAAAGGCTCAACTATTTTTATTCCAAAAATTAAAAATCTTATATAAAGGGACGAGAAGAGATGTCTAGACATCCAAGTTACGGTAGAGTAGGGAAATCAGGCAAAAAGCGGAGCGTTTTAAAGCGCTTTGAGAGGATCGATGTTTTGAAGAAACTCGGTCGCTGGAAAGAGGGAGAAAACAAAAAAGTAACTGGCCTTCCTAAAACCCCTATTCCAAAATAAATTGTTTTTGTTTTGAAAATCATTTGCAACAACTCTCAAGACTCTCTTGCCATTCCACTTCATCAGATCAAACGGATCGTGCAAGCGCTGGCTTTTTTTAAAGAGGTATCTTCTGATGAGGTTATCTATCACTTTGTAGATAAGCAGGCAATTGCTGATCTTCACTATGAAATTTTTAATGATCCCACCCCTACTGACTGCATTACCCTTCCTATTGATACTCCAGAGGAAGAGGCGATCGGCTACCAGATCTTAGGAGAGGCATTTATCTGTCCAGAGATTGCTCTAGAATATGCTAAAAAAAACAAAGTCGACCCCTACGAAGAACTCATCTTATATGTTGTGCATACCTTCCTTCATCTTCTAGGCTTTGAGGATAAAACGACAGAAAATGAAAAAATCATGCGACAAGAAGAAAGGAAATGTTTAGACTTTTTAAAAGAGCAAAACATTTCTCTAAGACCATGAGACCTATTAGATCTCTTTCGAAATTCCATTTACTCGTTAAAATGAAGATTTTTGTCATCTCTAAAAACCGATTTTTCAGCCATGTGTTCCCACATTGCCTTCAAAATCGTTTTTTAGATCTGCTCAAAACTCATCATTTTTCCAA
>JACPWA010000235.1 GCA_016191565.1 Simkania negevensis
TGGGCGGGCCTATGGGCATTACAGGGAGAGATTTTCTAATGGGGCCCTCCGTCTAGAAGTAGTGGTGATCGAAGGAATAGGCGATGTCACAGAAGAAGCACAGAAAACCTATCTCTTTGATGGCCTTTCTCGTGCTTGGGATGAAAATGGTAAGCTCCTTGCAGAAATCAATTATGAAAAGGGAAAGCTTCAGGGAAATGCCTTTTACTATTATCCCAGTGGAGTGATTCAAAAACTGATCCCTTTTGAAAAACACCTGATTCATGGAGAGATGGTCTCCTATAGCGAGCAGGGAATAGTAAATGGTAAAACCTCCTATAAAAATGGGAAAAAAGAAGGGATGGCCTTTTTTAAAGGAGATGCTTCTTATCCCCCCTATGTTGAGGAATATCGAGAAGATCTTCTCCTTCGAGGTAGTTACCACGATCGTGAGGGAAATTTCATCTCCAAAGTTGAGGAAGGAGAAGGAAAAAAAGCTTTTTTCTCAGGGGGAAGACTCTATTCTCTTTCTGAGATTCAACATGGAATAGAAGAAGGGGAAATTCTCCTTTTTGACGAAAATAAAGCAGTGATAAACTCTTTTCGACTCTTTCGTGGATTAAAACATGGCGAAGAAAAAATCTACTATCCCCTTAGAAAAGGAGAGAGAGATGAAAAAAAACCTCAGGTGAAGTGCTTAATTCCCTGGTATGAGGATATGATCCAAGGGATCTATCGCACCTGGTATGAGGATGGTACTTTAGAAAGTGAGCGAGAGATGCATCAGAATGAAAAACAGGGGCTCTTTTGCTCTTGGTATAAAGATAATTCCCTCATGTTTGTTGAGGAATATCAACATGATGTTTTGTTCAAAGGAGACTACTATAAAAAGGGGGATCCTTTCCCTGTTTCCTCTGTTATCAAAGGAGAGGGAAAAGCAACCCTCTACGACCCTGAAGGGATCCTTTTAAAGGAGATCTCCTATTATGAAGGACATCCAGTTTCTGAATCCTGAGCCTTCTCTTAAGAAAGAACTGCGAAAAGCTTTCTTAGAGAAAAGGAGAAACCTCTCAGAAGAAAGGAGAAGGCAGGCAAAAGAATTGCTCCTGCAAGACCTCCTTCCCCGTCTCTCTTCTTTTAGCAACATCCTTTCCTTTGCTAGCAAAAAAGAAGAGATCGATCTTTCCCTTCTCAATCAGATCTTAGCAAAAGAAAAGAGGCTTCTTCTTCCTCTTGTAGCCAATGAAAAAACCTTGCGTCCCTATATCGTAAAAGACCTCGATCAAGAGCTTGTGCAGCATCCCAAATGGAAAGTAAAGGAGCCAAACCCCTTTCTTTGCTCTGAGGTTCCCTTGAAGAAAATAGAATGTGTTTTAGTGCCGGCTCTTGCTTGTGATATAAACAAACACCGGTTGGGATATGGTGTAGGCTGTTATGACTGTCTTCTTGCTAAACTCCAGTGCCCCTCCTACGGGGTTCTCTTTAAAGAACAAGAGTCTTTCTCTCCTCTTCCTATCGAAGCCCATGATAAAGCGTTGACGGCTATCTTTTTTTACTAATAAACCTGAAGACTTCTTTCGAAACTCGCTTTGTTTGGAAAAATGGCGAGTTTTAGACAGGTCTTAAA
>JACPWA010000201.1 GCA_016191565.1 Simkania negevensis
CATTATAACCTCATTGTAAAGTTGCATCCCTGGCTAGAACATCACCAGCCTGGTTTTGTCCATCTCCTTCAAGAGAAATATCAAGGAAGGAATAATGTGGTGATCCCCTCCCTCTATCCCCTTGTTTTGCCCCTTCTTAAAAGGGCAGATCTCTATTTAGGAGACTTTTCTTCGATCGGATATGACTTTCTTTATTACGATCGTCCCATGTTTTTTTTCGATACCAAGAAAAGGGAAGCCTCAAGAAAAAATTCCACCACACTCCACCAATGTGGCAGCCTCATCCCCTTAGAAGCCTACGAAGCAATTTACTCTTTCATCGAGAAAAATTTAAAGGAGGAAAAAAAACGAAGCGAAGTGAGAAAGAAGCTCTATCAATATGCCTTTGGTGCTGAAAAGCCATTCGACCTGATCAGCAAAGAAATTAAAGAACAGACAAAGCGATTACTTCTCTCTCAAAAATCCTCTTGAAGGAAGAACAACTACAGAACGGAGAGCATTTAGATTTCGAGCAGATAACTCTGCTTCAATCTCATAGGCAATATTGCCTTCTTTTAAAGGATACACTTTAGAGACTGTTGCCACAGGAAGCGCCTCAGGAAAAATCCCATCCATTCCAGTGGTGACCAAAAGATCTCCTTCTTCAATGATTTTGAAAGAGGAAGAAGAGATAAGCAGAGAAAGGGATCTACCGCTTTTCAGCTCAAATTCTTCCCCTTCTTTGTCTGGAAAATCATAGTTAAATCCAAACCCTTTTAAGGTCTCTGCAAAAGAGCGCCATAAAGGAAAACTCTCCCCTCTAAGTTCTCCCTTTGCTAAATAAAGCTCTTTTTCATGTTCTCTAAAGGCGCGCACTGAGATGCTCAAGTTCAAATCGGTGATTAAGGTCACCCGACTGTGTTTTTTACCTACATAATCGACTACCCCAATCAAAGCGCCCTCTGAAAGAACAGGACTATTTTTTGCGATGATCTTTTTTCCTAGCTTTTGATTCTCCTTTTCGCCGATGTCAATCCAGATCACGCTGCTCCAAAAACTTGGCTCTCTATAAATCACCCGACCAAAAAGAGAATAGAGTTCCAATTCAAGAAGCTCTTCCACTCGGCGCTTTTTCCTGAGAAGAAATTCTTTTAATTCTCTCCCCTCCTCTTTTTCTCCTACTAGCGCTCGTAATTCTTTCATTCTTTTCTCGATCCTTTCTTCATGAGCAAGCCGCTCCCTTAGCTCCTCATTCTCTCTTCTTAATGCTAGGTTTTCCGCAAGTAACTTTCCCACTTCTTTCTTGTCTGCGGTAGCAAAGGAAGCAGCAGAAAAAGCTAGAAAAGAGCACCCCTTCCAAAAGGGGAGAAAGGCTGCAATCGCTTTCACCCGCAGAGGAAAGAAGAAGGAGGAGGGTAGATTGACGATTAAAAGAAGAAAAAGAGATAGAAAAAGATAGGAGGAGGTTTTTTTTCTTTTCACTTCGTAATACTTAATAAAGCTTGAATCACATGCTCAATATTTTTTTCATCTAAATTGCTCAGATTGATTCGGCCGCCTTTGCTCATATAAATAGCATAATCCTGAATCAGGATCTCCACCTGCTCTTCTTTTAATCCAAGGAGAGAAAACATCCCAAGTCTTTCTTTCAGAAAGGAAAAAGAGCTGTTACCCAGCTTCTTGCTTAAGTTATCAACCAAAAGGGTGCGCAACCCTTCCAGCCTTTTTCGAATTACTTTAAGCTCTTCTTCCCACTTTTTTCTAAGATGTGGATCCCGGTAAAGCAGTGCAGTAAGAGCAGCACCATGTTTAGGGGGATTGGAATAGTTGCACCGGATCAGATGGCGCAATGTAGAGGCTGAATTTTTAAGAGCCTCATCATCATTGAAGCGCAAGATCAAAGCTCCAGTTCTCTCCGCATAGAGTCCGCATGATTTTGAAAAGGAATGGGCTACAAGCATCTCATGCCCTTCCTTAGCAAAATACCGAATGGGGTAAACATCTTCTTCGATTCCCTCGCCAAACCCTTGATAAGCTACATCAAAAAAGGGAAGAATTTTTCTTTTGAGCAGCACTTTTGAAAGCTCGTGCCACTCCTCTTTTTTCAAATCACAACCAGTGGGGTTGTGGCAACAGCCATGGAGAAGGGCCACACTTTTTTCAGGAGCTTTAGAAAAAAAGGAAAGCATCTCATCAAAAGCTATCCTTTTTTTCTTTTCATCGTAATAGGGATAGGGAGCAATTTCGAGCCCACAAAGAATAAAGAGCTGTAAATGATTGGCCCATGTAGGGGTAGAATAGAAGAGCTTGTTTGTCACATGCTCTAAAAAGAGATCTCCCCCTAGTCGCAACGCCCCTGTGCCTCCTACAGTTTGCACACCAAAAAGATTCTGTCGATCTGTTTCTAAAAGATCTTTCCCAAAAAGGAGTTCTTTGCTTACCTCGACAAAATCCTCCATTCCTCCAATCGGCAGGTAGCTTTTATTTTTCTCTGCTTGAGCTAGCTTTTCTTGCGCCTTTTTCACACTTTTCATCATTACTACTTCATGATTTTCATTGTGGTAAATACCAATAGATAGATCGATTTTTTCCTTCCGCTGATCCTTCTGTGCTCTAGCAAACAGGCCAAAAATAGAATCTGGGGGAACATAAGGAACATGTTTAAAAAAGCTCATTTTTCACACTCCATTCGATAATAAAAAATCAGATTAGATAAAATGGTTGCTACTTTGCAAGAAATTATACTAAATGTAAGAGAGAATTTTGTTCCATTGAAGAAAAGCAGGCTGAAAAGATACAATGCTACTTCATTTAATTTTGGGGCGTTAGCTCAGTTGGTAGAGCGCAACAATGGCATTGTTGAGGTCAACGGTTCGACTACGTTACGCTCCATTTTATTTAGAGACCCAGTGCTTAATAGGAGCCTTTAAAAACTCTTCCACAGAAAGACCGTTTTGTCCAATAAGTAATAGCCGATCGGGGTGATAGGCTTTTGCAAAAGCCTGCATCCCAGGTAAACTTTCTTTCTTCTGCGAGGTTTTCACCTCAATTGCTGTTAAAAAGTTTCCCTTTTTTAGCACAAAATCGACCTCATAGTTCCCTTCTCGCCAATAAGAAAGCTCAATGGAAGTACCTCGGATCTCATTTACAAGATGAGTTCCGATTGCAGACTCTGTAAGCCTGCTCCAATAACTAGAATCCTTTTTTGCTTCATGAAATGACTTTCCGCTTTGTGCACTCATGAGCGCCATATTATACACCTGAAATTTGGGACTGGAAGAGCGATGTCGAATTTTTTGGCTTGCATATTTATCTAATCCGGTAAGCATTCCCACACCTGACAAAAGTTTCAAATAATGAGCAAGAGTAGTAGTATTTCCGACATCTTGCAATTGCCCGAGCATTTTTTGATAGGAAAGAATCTGCCCTGAATAGGTACAGCCTAATTGAAATAAACGTCTTAAAAGCGCTGGTTTATTTACTTGTGTCATTAAGAGGATATCCCGAGAAATTGTTGTTTCAATGAGAGAATCATGGATATAGCTTGCCCACCTAGAGAGGTTTTCTTCGTTTGCTAATTCAACCGGACCAGGATAGCCGCCAAAATAGATAAATTGATCCAAACTCCAATTAAAACATTGCTGCATCTCTTGAAAATTCCAGTGTGTAATCGGCAAAAGCTCGAAACGACCAGCTAAACTTTCAGAAAGCCCTTTTTGCATGAGCCAGGGGGAGGAGCCTAAAAGAATTATCTTTAGATTCACTTTATTTCTTGAGTCTGCATCCCATAATTTCTTTATTACTCCAGACCAATTGGGAATTTTTGTACCTCATCGATAATGAGGAGAGCTTCTTTGCCTATCTCAATTCTTTGCCGGGCCACTTCCCATTGGGTCTCAAGCCAAACTAGATCTTGCAATGTGGCTGTATCTGCCGTCGCATAGTAGGCAGGAATAGCTAGTGCTTCTTTGATTTGTAGAGCCAAAGTAGTTTTCCCCACTTGTCTAGGACCCAAAAATGCCTGAATGAACTTTCTAGGTTCTTTGGTTCTTTGAAGAAGCTTTTGAAATAAGGGCTCTCTTTTCATCTAGGCTAGAAATATTTTACTCATTCTATTGAGCAATTTTACTCGATACATTGAGTAAAAACAAGATTAATCGTTTAATTTATTTATAATAAGTTGCTTATGTATTTTTCTTAGCGTAGTACATTGCTCCTAAAAGAGCAGTTTTAGGGTTTAAAATCACCCTTACTGAGATGTCAGAAAGAAGTTTAAAAAACCTTCCCTTCGAGCGAAAGGCGTTCATAAAAAGCTCTCCTTTAAGAATGGAAACGATTTTAGGCGCAATTCCTCCTCCTAAAAATACCCCCCCAAAAGCAAGAGTTTTGAGAGCATGATTTCCTGCCTCTGCTCCATAGATTGATGAGAAAAGTTCAAGAGCATGAATACAGGCTTTAGATTCTTTTTTGACTCCCTTCTCTGAGATGAGTTCGGGAGATTTTCCCATTTCAATCTCCTGAAATATGGCAGGATCTTCTTTTTCTCTCTTTGTATCGATTAGAAAGCGATAAATGTTATGTAATCCTGGACCTGATAAAACCCGCTCATAGGAGACATGAGGGAACCTCTGCCTTAGATGCTTTAACAAGTCATCTTGCTCTTCATTGCGAGGAGCAAAATCGCAGTGTCCCCCTTCACACGCAAAGGGGTGATAGTTTTTTCCATCAAAATAGATCACCGCTTCTCCAAGCCCTGTTCCTGCGGAAATAATAGCCTGATTTCCTTTTAGGTCAGGATCTCCTTTATTGAGAATTTCATATTCATCTTCTTCAAGAAGATAGAGACCATAGGCATTAGCTTCTAAATCGTTGATGAGAAAAACTTTTTCAATCTTAAGTTCTTTAGCCAAGTTTTGTGCATTGACAATCCAAGGAAGGTTAGTAGCTTGACTCACTCCACTTTTCACTGGTCCTGCTACCCCAAAACAGGCTTTTTCTACTTTTTCTTCACCCCCATCTAAAAATGCTCTAACAATCTCTTCCAAATTAGAGTGTTTGGGACTCGGATACTTTTGCTCCTTGATGCAGAAAGGCTTACTTTTCTTTTCTGAAAACAAAGCTAGATGGGTTTTTGTCCCTCCAATATCGCCAGCAAGTATGTTCATTTTTTCGTCAAAACACCCTATGATTAAACCAAATTCCTATGCTATCTTGATACTTATAGTTCAAATAAAACAAAAGGGGATCCCATGTCGCAAGCAAACCATAATGAGAAAAAGAAAGCATTAGAATTAGCGAGATCGAACATCGAAAAGCAATTTGGTGAGGGATCCCTTATGTTTCTTGGTGAGAATGCAGCAAGTCGCACTGTTCCCGTGATCAAAACAGGAGCAGTGACTTTAGATCTTGCTCTCGGAGTAGGAGGGTTGCCAAAGGGGAGAATCGTTGAAATCTACGGGCCAGAATCTTCTGGAAAATCCACCCTTGCCATGCATGTGGTAGCTAATTGTCAAAAAGAAGGAGGAGTTGCCGCCTATATTGATGCAGAGCATGCCTTTGACCCTGGTTATGCTTCCAAAATCGGTGTTAATTTAAATGAACTGATGATCTCTCAACCTGACTGTGGGGAAGATGCGCTTAACATCGCAGAGATGCTTGCTCGCTCCAGTGCAGTTGATCTTATTGTGATCGACTCGGTAGCCGCTCTTGTACCTAAATCTGAGCTTGAAGGGGAAATCGGCGATTCTCATATGGGGCTACAAGCAAGGATGATGTCTCAAGCACTGCGCAAACTCACCTCAACTCTATCTAGAAATAATACCTGCGCTATTTTTATTAATCAGATTCGGGAGAAAATTGGAGTGATGTTTGGCAATCCAGAAACCACAACAGGAGGAAGGGCGCTAAAGTTCTATTCTTCGATCCGCCTTGATATCCGACGCCTTGCTACGATCAAAGGGACAGAAAAAGGGGCAGAAGAAGGAGATATAGGCAGCCGAACAAGGGTAAAAGTGGTTAAAAATAAGCTTGCTCCCCCTTTCAAAACAGCTGAGTTTGATATCATCTTTAATGAAGGAATCTCTAGAGAAGGAACAATCCTTGACCTCGCTGCTGAATGGGGAATCATAGAGAAAAAAGGAACCTGGTATAGTTTCCAAGGAAAACGGCTTGGACAAGGAAGAGAAGTTTCTAGAGATCTTCTAAAGAAAGATCAGAAACTTACTTCTGAGATCGAAAATCTTCTCCTAAAGAAACAAGATGGTAAAGAAAAGTTTGCCCCCTCTGCTTTAGAAGAACTTCAAACTGCAGAAGCGCGGTAGTGAAGAAAAGCGAGGAGCTCTTGAAATTTTTCGGTGAAAAGCCCTCTATTTAAAAGGGCATTTTCTAACTTTTGCATCTCCTCATTAAAAAGAAGTAGGGTCTTTTTCATCCCAATACATCTAGCGATGTTTAAGCCTTCTTTTTCTTTTTTATCCTGACTAAAATCGCTTATATCATCGAGAATTTGAAAAGCCATTCCAAAATGAAAGGCGCATTGTTTTACCTCATAGATTCTCTCATATTTTCCTCCTCCAAAAATCCAACCAAAAAGGAAAGCGACCTCAAAAACAGTGATCGATTTTTTATAAATGACTTCTTGAATGTCAGAAAAACTTCTTCCTCTAGGGAAAAGATCTAAAAACTGTCCTCCCGTTGCCCCCAAATACCCAGAGCAGCGGCTAGCATGATCTAAAGCAATTACACAGACCTTTTCAGAAGCAGCACAAAAGGGAGTTTTTTGTGAGGCAAGTGACTCCACGCTTTCATAAATCTTCCGATAGCCAGCAGAAATTAGAGCATAACTTGCTAGAAGAGCAATGGTCTCTCCAAATTTTTTGTGCAGTGAGGGTTTCTCTCTTCTAAAATCATCATTATCCATGCAAGGAAGATCATCGGCAATCAGAGAAGCAGTATGAAAATATTCGATCGAAAGAGAAGGCTGTATCACATCCAGCCCATGACCAAGAGCTTCAGCTACCAAAAGTACGATAAGGGGACGGATCCTTTTCCCCCCATTTAAAAGGGCATAAGCACACGCGTCTCTTAGTTCCGACTCTTCCCCAAGATCTAAAATACTCTCTTCAAGAGAAATTTCAAAGCGCTTCTTCAAAGGCTTTAAAAGGGAAAGAGAAGGTTTTTCGCTTAAAACTGCCATTAATTAATTTATTTTCCTTATTTAGAAAGAAAAGGAACTGATGTGCAGGGTTTTACAAAGCTCTTCTTCAGTAGAAAGCTTCCAGGATTTGTCACCACATGACACCCAAGCATAGAATCATCCCCAATGATTGCACCAAATTTCTTAAGACCTGTGCTAATTTTTTTCCCTTCTATTACCACTTTTATCTCTTGTTTATCAAGTCTTGTATTAGCACAAACCGCACCAGCTCCCAGATTGACCCGATTTCCTAAAATCGAATCTCCAACGTAGTTAAAATGAGGCAGGGCACTATAGCTTAGGATGACAGAATGTTTCACTTCAGAAGCATGTCCAATCGTAGTGTGATCTCCAATTAATACATAAGGCCTCAAAAAAGCAGCATGTCTAATATTACAATTCTTCCCAATAAAAGCTGGCCCTTCAATACAAACACCGGGACCAATACTACTTCCCTCTCCAATCGAGATTAAATGGGGGTGAATAAGAGTGGCTGAAGAGGGGATTTTGCAATCGACCTTTCCCAAAGGAAGAGAATGAAGATAACTCTCTAATTTTTTAAGTACTTCCCATACTTCCTTTGTTTCTAAAAAAAGTTCTCCGTAGGAAGAATCTTTAAGATCAAAGAAAAGGGAAGGAGGAAGTTTTGGATGATCCTTCATAAAGTAGAATGCTTAAGCTTCTTTTAGACTACTTTAATTAGTTCTATCCATTCAAGAGAAGAAGGATATATAAATAAGATTCTCTTCTTCTTATAAGGGTGTGAAAGTGTAAATAACCTTCCATTTTGTCAGGAAGTTTATAATTGTTGATAAGCTGTTGATCTTACTCTTTGAAGCTTTAAGAAATAGGAAAGGGAAAGTTATGAACAAGAAGTTTTCAACTTGTGAACAAAGGAAAATATCTGGGTGAGAGGATTTGAACCTCCGACCCCTAACACCCCATGCTAGTGCGCTAGCCAGTCTGCGCTACACCCAGATACAAATATCTCACAAGGAAAAGCTTAAGAGGGTTGGAGGTTTCTGTCAACACCATATAAGGAAAATCAGCTTCCTTTTTTTATAGAAAAATTTTCTTTCCCATGCGAAGATGGTTTCTCCCTATCTATAGGAAAAAGGATTTAATCTATGACAATGGCGATCGAAAGGAGCTGGCACGAAATGCTCAAAGAGGAGCTGCAAAAAGAATATATCCAGAAAATTAAAGGCTTTCTTAGGGAAGAAAGGGAGCGGGGTGCTGTAGTTTATCCTCCTCCCTCTTTGATTTTTCACGCCTTCTCTAAAACCCCCTTTTCCAAAGTTAAAGCAGTCATTATTGGGCAAGATCCCTACCATGGGGCTCATCAGGCGCATGGTCTTTCTTTTAGTGTACAGAAAGGGATTCCGATCCCTCCTTCTCTTAAAAATATCTATAAGGAGCTACAAGACGATTTAGGGATCCCTCCAGCAAGTCATGGGTGTTTGGAAAAATGGGCAGAGCAGGGGGTACTTCTTCTCAATGCCACCTTAACAGTACGCGCAGGAGAGCCTCATTCCCATGCGGGCAAAGGATGGGAACTCTTTACGGATGCCGTTGTGGAAAAGCTTGCGGAAAGGGAGGATCCTATGGCGTTTATTCTTTGGGGAAAATGGGCTAAAGAAAAAGGGGAAAAGGTCTTAAATCAAAGAAAACACCCTCATCTTATTCTGGTTTCGGCACACCCCTCTCCTTACTCGGCGGCAAACTTTTTCGGCTCTCGCCCTTTTTCAAAAATCAATGAATTTTTAAAAAAATACGGAAAGACTCCTATAGATTGGAGATTAAACTAAATGGAAAAGGAGAGGATCAAACGCTTTTCCTCTCTTCTCTCCCTTTTCTTTACTTTTTCTGTAGATAATTTAGGGGCAACGATCATCTTTCCTATTTTTGCTCCTCTTTTCATGGAAGTAGGACAGAGACTCTTTGCTCCTGATTTTCCTATTACTTATCGGACCACTCTCTTAGGTCTTTTTTATGGAATTTTTCCCTTGATGCAATTTCTTTTTGCTCCCTTGCTTGGGGAGTATGCTGATCGCCAAGGGAGGAGAAAAGCGTTGCTCCTCACTGCTTTTTTAACCCTTAGCGGGTTTGCTTTCAGCGCTGTTGGAATTCATGATCGTTCTTTGCTTGAGATCTTTTTTGGACGGATGCTAATGGGGCTGGGAGCAGGAAATCTTTCGGTTTGTCTTTCTGCTTTATCTGATTTAAGCCCAAGACCAAAAGAAAAAGTCAAATATTTTAGCTATGGATCAGCGGTGGCAGGTTTTACTTTTATATTAGGTCCTTTTTTAGGAGGAAAACTCTCTGATTCCTCACTAAGCTCCCTATTTCATCCCGCTTTTCCCATGTGGATTGGAGCTAGCCTTGCTCTAGTTAATCTTTTATTCCTCTTTTTTGCTTTTCAAGAAACAATAAAGGAAAAATCCCAAAAACCTTTTGACTTTATCAAAGGGATTCATGGTATCCAAATCATTCTCCAAACAAAATCCATTAAAAGACTCTATTTGATTTATTTTTTCTACCTCTTTTCTTGGACAGTGATCTATCTTTTTATTCCCGCTTTTTTAGTCGATGATTTTGAGCTCTCTAATTCGAAAATTGGGGATATTTGTGCGCTAATGGGAGGATGTTGGGTCTTTGGCACAGCAGTCCTTCATCGTCTTTTTTTTAAAGTAGCCAGAGGACAAATGATTCTTAAGGGTGCATTTATTCTTTTTTCCCTTGTGGTGCTCTTTATTCCCTTCATGAAAACCATCACCTCTTTTGTGTTAATTTTAGGAGTCTGTACAATGATCTCAGGACTGAGCTGGCCCTTATGTACAGGAGCGATTTCAAATGCCGCCTCTCCGGAAATGCAAGGGAAAGTGCTCGGTCTTAGCCAATCGATGCTTTCTCTTACCATGATGCTTTCTTCTCTCGTTGGTGGGCTTTTTATTCATAGTTATTCTTTTATCCCCTTTATCCTTTCCAGCCTCTCAACTTTGATTGCTTTTATAATTTTATTAATGATAAAAAATTAACTTTTCTTGATTTTTAATAGATAATAAATTATAATTTTTGTAAAAAGAAAAAAACTATGTATTATAAAAGCTTTCTCTTTCTACTAAGCCAACTTCTCACTTCAAGGAAAGGCAAAATTTTTCTTGAGGAGCATGAGATTTTTGTTGAAAAGAATTTTTCAAAAAATGTTTGGGTTTTAAAAGGAAAAATTGCCCCTTCCCAATCCTTTATTCTTTTAGATTCGCTCAGCCCTGCAGGAAAGCTGCGTCTCGAATCTGCACAGCTTTACATCGAAAAAGATCCCGGTTCTAAGGAGCTTTTTCTCG
This sequence comes from Simkania negevensis, assembly GCA_016191565.1. GTDB lineage: Bacteria > Chlamydiota > Chlamydiia > Chlamydiales > Simkaniaceae > Simkania_A > Simkania_A negevensis_A. The sequence goes on from JACPWA010000201.1 coordinate 10,519, forward strand.
TTCAAGAAATCCCTACTCCAAAGACCTTCCTCGCCTACAAAAAAGGGATGGAGGGGTTTCTTTCCTACCTCGCCCTCTGGGCTGAGGACAAAGAAGAAGCTATTTATTAATAGACTTCTTTCGAAACTCGCTTTGTTTGGAAAAATGGCGCGTTTTAGACAGGTCTTAAAAAC
>JACPWA010000202.1 GCA_016191565.1 Simkania negevensis
ACTAAGGCGATTAGATATTTTTTTTCTTTGATAGAGATAATGTTGATCGCATTTCCTTTCTTTTTCTCAAATGCACTTAAAGAGGCGAGATCTTCTCTTCCGATCGACTGAAAGAATCCTCTTCCTTGAGAAGTTAAAGTTCCTTTCTCATCAAAAGCTAAAGAAAGGAGGGGGCCTTTTTTTTCTATTTCTAGATCTTTTGTGCCATGCGAAAGATCCTGAATGATCAAGGCAAGGCGACGGGGTGTTCCACAAACGATGAGGCTTTTATAAGAAAGATTATATTTTTCCAGTAGCTGGGATATTTTACTTTTGAGCTGCTCGCAGCCAATTGGCACAAAAGTAGCAGGAAGTTCTTCAGAGCCAATTTCGAGTAAAAAATCTCCCTTTTTTTCTGGATCGAATGGTGCTGAGGTCCCTTTTTGTTTAGAAGCTTCTTCCTTGTACTTAGGAGGGTTTTTGCTAAGAAGAGGAAAGCCCAATTCTTGCCTGGACTTGAGGTAAAGGGCAGCGATATTTTTAGCAAGTTCCCGAATCCGGGTAATATAGGCAGCTCTTTCTGAAACAGATAGAATTCCTCTTGCCTCCAGCATATTAAAGGCATGAGAGGCTTTGATTACGAAATCATAGGCGGGAATAGGAAGTTTTTCTTGGAGGAGCCGTTTTGCCTCTAGGGCAAAATCTTCAAAATGGCGCAGCCACATCTCTGTTGACGCTTTGTAGAAATTATAATTGCTCCACTCTACTTCGTTTTGATGACATATATCTCCATAGCTAAATTCCTCGTTCCATTTCATAGCAAATATCGCATTGCAGTTTTGTACTGCCATAGCAAGCCGTTCTAGGCCATAGGTGATCTCAACGCTTACCGGGTGAGTAGGAAGGCCAGCCATTGCTTGAAAATAGGTGAATTGGGTGATCTCCATCCCATCAAACCACACCTCCCAGCCTAGCCCCCAAGCACCAAGAGTAGGGCCTTCCCAATCGTCGTGCACAAAGCGGATATCGTGCTCTTTGAGCTGAATGCCAATTGCCTCCAAGGAATGCAGGTAAAGTTCTTGGATGTTCAGCGGAGAAGGCTTGATAATGACCTGAAATTGATGGAAAAGCTGTACCCGATTGGGATTTTCCCCAAATCTTCCATCTTGAGGTCTACGAGAGGGTTCCACGTAGGCTGTTTTGTAAGGCTCAGGACCTAGACAACGGAGAAAAGTAGCTGGATTAAACGTGCCGGCCCCTACCTCGACATCATGTCCTTGATGGAGAATGCAGCCCTGTTTCGACCAAAATTCTGTTAGCTTGGTAATAATTTCTTGAAATGTGAACATACTCAAGAATATACTCAAGTTCTCCTCTTCCCGTAAAGAGAAATGGAGAGGACTAGGGAGCTAACGGTTACCTGGGCGTTTCCTTCAAAAAATCTATGTTGTTCTTGACGTAATATCGCAAATTGTCTATATTTTTTTTAATTTTAAGGGGGGTTATGAGTACCAAACCGCTTTCTAGTCTTGCCCCTAAGACCTTGTTATCCGTTAGGGGGCACCCAAAAGGGGTTACGTTTGATAATGTTCCTGAGAGCGTAAAAGGCGCTATCTTCCATATGAGCTCAGAATCAACGACGGCTGTGCCTTTAGTTAGTAAAAGCTGGCAACAATCATGTCCAAACTCGTTTGTTCCAGAAATCGCTCAATGTAAGCAAGATTTTAGATTAAAGGCTATTTTTGAAGCAGTACGTTCAAATTTAGAGCTAAAAGAAGGTTCTTCTTTAACAGCCAAACAATGCCAATCTATTGCTAGGGGAGTTAGGAAAAATATTTTAGATGAAGCACGACATATGAATATTAAAGTGGAAAACCCGCAAACAGTCTCTTTGAATGCTGTTTTGGATTTGATAGAAGAAGCTGAAAACAAAAACCTCGTCTCCTTTTTTCAAGAGCTGATCAAAGACCCTGCCTTAAGCGCTAAAAGGGAAGAACTCTTAGAGATGCTAGATCCCCACCTTGATCTTGCCGCTCAAGCAAGCAAGATACGCAGCTGGATGGAAAGGGAGTCAGGGCTTTCTGGGGTTCTACGAAATGTAACGACTCTAGATCTTTCTAATCTAGGTTTAACAACTCTTCCCATGGAAGTATGTAAGCTTGTTTCCTTACAAAGGCTTAATCTTGCTGGCAATTGCTTAACTTCATTACCAAAAGAAATTGGAGATCTTGTTGCATTAACATCCCTCTGGCTTAAAGATAACCGATTAACAAGCCTACCAAGAGAAATTAGAAACCTTACTGCATTAAGATTCCTCACGCTCCACAATAATCGATTAACAAGCCTACTACAAGAAATTGGAAATCTTACTGCATTAACACAACTCTCACTCAACGGTAATCGGCTAACAAGCCTACCACAGGAAATTGGAGACCTTACTGCCCTAACACACCTCTGGCTCCACAATAATCAATTAACAAGCCTACTACAAGAAATTGGAAATCTTACTGCATTAAGACTCCTTGCGCTCGAAGACAACCAATTAACAAGCCTACCAAAAAGCTTTACCTACCTTAATGCGTTAGACCTCCTCTATCTTGAAAAGGATCGCGTCACAGTGCTACCGCCCCTAGCCTCCTCAGAAGCACGTAAACGTCTTCTTACTAGATTAAGAATTCGCTGGCTCGAAAAGGATCGATCTATATGGTCTTTCATTATTAAAAAAATTGAGACGGTTAAGGCTTTGATAAGACCTCTTTTGTGTTTAGAGGCTTTTTTCTCTGACTGAGGGAGATTTTTACTGAGGAAAGGAAGACCAAGCTCTTGCCTAGAAGTGAGATAAAAGATGATGATACACTATCGTCAACCCTTTCGAAGTAGATTTTCAGAGCTTCCTATTACAATAGACATAATTATATTTAATCGCTGATGCAAAGCAAAGCCCCATACTTGCTTAGAGCTTATTGAAGTTATCGAATAGACAATTCTGTATAGAATAAAAATTTTACTAAAAAATTATCATTCTCTTTCCTGCTGAGGAGGTTCTTGAATGAAAACCTCTTTTGTGAGATGATTGCAGGGGCCAAAGCTAATGGAAATCAGCCATGAAAGAATTTTGCTCCCTTTTTCAAAAAGAACTGGAAGAGTTCCTCCTATCTACTAAGGAACCTTCCTATCGCTCTACTCAGCTTTTAGAGTGGGTCTATCAGAAAGGGGAAATCGATTGGGAGAAAATGACCAACCTTTCCAAGCCCCTTCGCACTAAGTTAAAAGAGGCTTTTATTTTTCCAGCACTCCAAATAGAAAAAATGCAAACCTCAGAAGATGGGGAGACCTTTAAATTTCTCTTTAAACTCAAAGATCAAAATTTTGTTGAAGCAGTGCTCATTTGCTCAGGGGATAGAAGGACAATTTGCCTTTCTTCTCAGGTGGGATGCCCTGCAAGATGCAGTTTTTGTGCTTCAGGAAAAGAAGGACTTCTTCGCAATTTAACTTCTGGAGAAATTGTCGAGCAAGTGCTTCACATTAAAAGATTTTTAATGGAGAAAAAAGAACGGGTAAGCCATCTCGTTTTCATGGGGATGGGAGAGCCACTAGAAAATTATGACGCGCTAGTTCATGCAATCAAGATGTTTATGGATCCTAAGTTCTTTGGGATTTCACAGCGGAGAATCACTGTTTCTACCGTGGGAGTGGTTGAGGGGATCAAGAAATTAAAAAAAGAGAACTTTACCGTCAATCTCGCCCTTTCTCTCCACGCTCCTAATCAGCATATTCGGAAAAAGATTATCCCTTATGCCAGAAAATACCCACTAGAAAAGATCATCGAAGTGGTGAGAGAGTATGGCAAAGAAACCAAGCGAGATATCACCTATGAGTATATTCTTCTTTCAGGAATCAACGATGGAGAAGAGGAGGCTAGAGGGCTTGCCTTGCTACTCAAGCATGAGCAGTGCACAGTAAATCTAATTCCCTACAATCCGGTACCTTTCATCCACCTTAAAAGGCCACAAAAAGAGGCGATTGAGAATTTTCAAAAAACCCTTTTTGATCTGGGAATTCGCTGCACAAGAAGGTATACGAAAGGGAAAGATATCGCTGCTGCCTGCGGGCAGCTGGCCCTTCAGAAAAAAGGCTCTACCTAAACTTCCTGCTGTTTTTAGACGCTTGCATAATTGCCTTGAAACCAGTATAAGAGCAGCAACGTGCATCTGTGGTTTAGCGTCATGAAATCGATCTCACTAGATCTCTTAACTAAGAGGAACTGGCCTTTGAAAATCCCTCTCTTCTTGACCATGGGCAGAATCTTTATTAGTCCCATTTTTTTGCTTTTCTATTTGTATTATGAAAAATTGGGGATCTCACCTCAGATGCTCCCTTTCTTCTTAATCTTTCTCTTAGCGCTGTCTGAGCTTTCTGATTTCTTTGATGGTTATTTGGCTAGGAAACTCCATCTTGTTACTGAACTAGGTAAGATCTTGGATCCCATGGCTGACAGCATTACCCGGCTGACGATGCTTCTTACTTTTACCCAAGGGTGTGTTGATCTACCCCTCCTGCTTGTCTTTGTTTTTATCTATCGAGATGCCATGATCAGTGCTCTTAGAACTATTTGTGCTATAAGAGGGGTAACGCTAGCTGCGCGCACGAGCGGTAAGGTAAAGGCAGCCATTCAAGGTCTTTCTATCTTTTTGATCCTTTTACTCATGATTTTCTACACTGCAAGGAGCCTTTCTCTTGCTGCTCTTCAACAGGTCAGTTTGCTAATCATTTCTTTAGCAGCAATCTATTCTGTTGTATCTGGACTAGAATATGTGATCAGTAATCGTCATTATTTAAAACAAGCCTGGGAAAAGGAGAAATAATTTGAGCCTCCACTACTGCTCTGCAAACTTAACTCTTGGTATTTTGACTGGCTAAGCTCCTGCACTTTGATGCAGCCCAAATGGCAAAAATTAAGCTTACAGAACACTAGAAATGTGCTGATAAATGTGCAGATACTCTTTCACCGGAGTTTTCCAACTCCAATCTCTTGTTAACCCATTATAAATAATCTTCTGCCTCATTTTTGGACTTTCTACAAAATGGTCAAAAGCCCGGTCGATCACCTGCTTCACTTTTTCCTTTGCGGGAGAGGTAAATACATATCCGTTTCCCTTTTCAGAAATGCTCTGAAGGTCATCAATGTCGAAGATCGTATCTTTTAATCCCCCCACTTGATGAACAATGGGAATAGTTCCATATAAAAGAGCGATCATCTGAGTGAGACCGCAAGGTTCATAGTAGGAAGGGACGAATAGAAAGTCTGCAGCAGCAAAGGTGAGATGGGCGAGCTTTTCATTGAAATGAAAGTGAAAATAAACTTTTTCATTGCTTTTTAGTTTTTCGCGAAGGAGTTGAAACTGTTTTTCTATTTTGGGGTCTTGAGTCGTTCCTAGAAGGATAAAGCTGCCCCCTTTTTTCAAGACTTCTTCGATTCCGTAGAGAATGAGTTCTGGCCCTTTTTGATAAGCCAATCTAGTAATAGAGCAAAATAGGGGGAAAAGAGGGGTCACAATTGAACTTTAGCTCAGTTGTGAGATAGCGCTTGTTCTCTTTTTTTCCTTCAAGTAGCTCTTCGATTCTCAAAGGCTGATTAGAGTAGTTTTTATAAAGAAAAGGATCGCTTTTTGGATTCCAATATTCTGTTTCAACCCCATTAAGGATTCCCTTTAAGTTCTCTTGACGCTCTTTCAGAAGAGTTTCAAGTCCACATCCTTCTTCTCCTTGAATCTCTTTGGCATAGGTAGGAGAGACGGTAGTAAGAAAATCTGCGTCGATAATCCCTCCCTTGAGAAGATTGATCTGGTCAGGGGCATAAGGATCTTGAAAGTTTCTTGTATGGAGATAATAGGTAGAATTGAGCTCAAGAGCGTCTAACGCTTCTCTTGAACAGACTCCTTGATAATGGAGGTTATGAAGAGTGAGGAGAATTCCCTTGATCTTTAGCCCGCGCGACTTAAAAACTTCTCGATAAAGAGGGGCTGCAAACGCTGTGGGCCAATCATGCAGATGGAGAATATCGATTGGCTTTTTTCTTTCTAGAAGAGCTTGGAGGGACACATAAGTAAAAGTAAGGAAGCGGTAGGTGTCATCTTTTTCTCCATAGATTTGCCCTCTGTTGAAATACCCCCTTTCCTCCTTAAGTTCCAAAAGAAGCAGAGAAAGACCATCCATTTTTGCAGACCAAAGGACTGCTGAAAACCCCCTTTGGTTTTGAAAAGGGGCAAATTCCTTCAATTCCACTTTTAGTTCTTTTAACTCTTTCCGGTTGATGAGATCATAGAAAGGGAGAAGGAGCTCTACCTCCTCTTTCTCTCGCATGAGTGCTTTAGAAAGGCCGTGTGTGACATCGGCAAGACCACCCACTTTAACAAGAGGCGCTACCTCTGTTGCAAAATGAACAATATGCATGGAAGCTCACTTTTTCTTTCCGGTATAGAAGAAAAAAGAAGCAATCACAAGGAGTTTTTAAAGAAAAACAAGAGATAAGGTCTGCTTTTTTGAGCTCTCTGCTGTTAATGAGAAAATTTTTTTTCAACTTCTTGCTTTTTTATGGTTTTTAGGTATTATTCTTTATCTTTTAGCTGGAAAATTCTATGCCTTTGGATTCCTTTTTTCCTTCTACTTATCCCCTTATTGCAAGAGAAGCCCTTTTCTCAGTCCCTTTTTGTGCAATGATTAAAATCGATCCACAAGGAAAAAAGCTTGCTTATGCAGGAGCTGGTACAGCAGGAGTGCTCAATCTCTTTGTCTCAACTGATCTTTCGTTAAAAAACGCTAAGCAAGCGACTTTCTTTAAAGAGCCTAGGATTACCCAAATGTACTGGAACCATGATGGAAATAAACTTGTGCTGCTGAAGGAGAAAGATGGAACAGGGCAGCTCCGGCTTTATGGAGTGGATCTGCTCAGTAGTCAGGTCACTGAATATACACAATCCCTTCTGCAAGTGAATGCCAAGGTCTTTCGCTTACATCCGAAAAAAAGCCAGGCAATCATTGGGCTCAATCATCGCAATCCCCAGTTTCATGACCTCTATCTTATCGATCTGGATACAGGAGAATTTTCGCTTTTCCTTGAGAATGACTCTTTTGTGAATTTTCTCTTTGATAGCGAGCTCAGATTGGTGTTTAAAATGAGCATCAACTCCGATACTTCCTGGACAGTTTTTAATGAAAAAGGGGAAGAGTTTATGAAGATCAGCTCTACAGATGCGTTTCACACGGAGTTTCTAAAGACAGATGATAAAAGCGAATTTTTCTACCTTTTAGATAATCGCTTCTCTAATACAACAGAGCTAAAACAGATCCTTATAAAGGACCAAAAATCAGAAAAAATCCTAGGACATGATCTAAAAAGTGATATTGAAGAAGTGGTTTTTGTGAAGGGCAATCCGGTTGCTCTGTGAACCCGCTGGGTTCGCTACCGAGTGTCGGCCTCATCCACCAAGTCCATCGGGTTCAGC
>JACPWA010000238.1 GCA_016191565.1 Simkania negevensis
AACTGATCTTCTCCGCAAGAGGAAGAAGCTTTTGATCTGCCTCCTCTTGATTTTTTCCCTCCAAACTTAAATAAACAGAAAGGACATCATAAGAGGGGCAAATTCCGATTTCAACGTCAGGGTTTTCCTTTTCTAATTGTCTGAGGAGAGGGTCTACTCTTGTCTCATCCATGGGGCAAAAAAAGAGCTGTTTTAAGAACTTTTTATTCTTTGCATTTTTTTCAAGGTAAGGAAGGAGTTCTTTTTTCAAAAGCTCCTCCATTTGAGCGGGCACTCCAGGAAAAATAAACAGAGCCTTTTTTCCCTTTTCAATAAAATAACCAGGCGCTGTGCCGATCGGATTATGCAAAGGCTTTGCTCCTTCTGGAGCCATAGCTTGTCTTTGGAGCATGGGGAGACCTGACCCAAACCGTTGATTCAGCTCTTTTTCTACTTCTTTATTGAGAATAAAAGGAAGGTCTAGTGCACTTGCCACTGCTTGTAAAGTAAGGTCATCTCCTGTAGGGCCCAGTCCCCCCGTGGTAATCACATAGGAGGAGCGCTGGAGGGCTTCCTTTATTCCCTCTCTTAGAATATCGATCTGATCAGGAAGAACGGTGATTCTCTCTAAAAGATAGCCATGAGTAAGAAGCTCTTCTGCTATCCAATTGGCATTAGTATTAAGAGTTTTTCCAGATAAAAGTTCATTGCCTATACAAAGAAGCTCAACAGACATATTTTTGTTTTCTTTTAGCATAAAACATCTGAAACATTAAAGAGACAATCCCAATAAAAATCAAGCTGTCTGCGATATTAAATACAGGATAGGAATAACCCCAGAAAATAAAATGAAACATATCGACCACAGACCCATAGAGAAAGCCATCGATCACATTTCCTAGCGCCCCAGTCAAAATGAGAAGCAAAGGGAGATCTCTTGCCGGCCTCTTATTAAAAAAAACTGCATAGAAAAAGAGAACTCCTATTAAAGTTAATCGCAAAATCAGCAAAAAAGAGGGAAAAGAGGAAAAAAGGCCCCATGCACTCCCCTTATTCAAAACAGGAGTGATAAAAAAATCAATACCCAAAACATTGTGAAAAATCTTAATCTCTTCATAAGGAAGCCCAAAAAAAGGGAAATGACCGAGATGATGATAGATCCAGTATTTAGAAAAAAAGTCTACACAAAAAAGAAATAAGGAAAGGAAAAGATAAAGAAAAACCCTTTCCTTTTCTACACTAAAGAAGCCCTTTTTCATATTTTTCCTGTGCTACAACTGTCATGTTAGCATAAGGAATTGCCTCTAGCCTTTTGATTGGAATCTCTTCTCCAGAAACATCGCACATTCCATAAGTGCCTTCCTCGATCTTTTCCAAAGCGCGATCAATCTGCTTTAAAATACTTTGCTCTTTCGTCGATACTTCAATTGAAATGGTCTGGTCGAAGTCATCGGTCCCCTCGTCTGCCTGATGTTGAGAATAGCCTTTAGGCTCTTCAAAAGACTTTACATCTTCAGAAACATTCCGAATGGTGTTTCTAAGTTGAGCACGAAGCTCTTCCAACTTTTTTTTAAATTTGTCTACTTCACTCTTTTTCAGTGGCATAAGATATACCTTCGTTGTTATTAGATGTTTCTTCTTGCTGCGGAGCTGCGGTGTGGATCGCTTCCATAATGTCATCCACATCTTTAAATCTTTTATAAACACAAGCAAAGCGGATATAGGCTACAGTATCAAGGCTGCGCAGCTTCTTCATGACCATCTCCCCTAAGGTAGTGGTATCGATTTCTCTTATTTGTTTTTCGATCAATTCGTTTGCAATCGAAGAGGCAAGACTGCGCACCTGATCATGGCTAATCCGCGTATGCCTAGATGCTGCATCAAGCCCTTTAATTAGTTTTTCAATAGAAAAGTCCTCAAAAGAACCATCCCGCTTTTTCACCTGAAGCGAGATGTCGATCGTTTCAAATGTAGTGAACCGACTTTTGCATTGCAGACATTCGCGCCTCCTCCGAATTGCCGACGCTTCAGAGGCATTTCTAGAGTCTGTTACTTTAGATTCTATATAACCACAAAAGGGGCACTTCATGTACCAAAGCTCCTACTTTTCCCACTTGAACCTAATCTACAAATGCACATTTTCCTGTTTTTACCCTTTTTGATACCCTTTCTCAGCCATGTGAACTACATACTGTCTTTACAAGGATAGATTAAATCTGCCCAAAAAATCTCTAAAAACATCAAAGATATGCATTCATTTGGACAGATTCTTTACAACCCCACGTTGAGCAGATCAGATGAGCGAAAAAACATAAGGTTTTTGTTTCAAGAAGGGTAAAAAAGCGCAGCTCTATTGGGTCAATAGAGAGAGCATTTTTTATCTTTCTTGAAGCAAAAAGGCTATGTTTATTCGCCATATCATTTGCTCAATGTGGGTTACAAATCACCCAGATCCAAATATAGGCCTTATTTGCCTAAATAAGGATTTTTAATCAAAAAAAAACTCAATTTCCATTGTGACAATAAGCATATCACCTTGAAAAATTCTATAAAAGCAATTGGGGGGGAGATGTTGGACTATTTTGTTAAGCGAGTCAAGTTTTTAATTAATTTTTTAAATAACAAGAGTGGATTTGACTTATCAGCATAATAAAACTGAAAGTCAATGCCGATAAATTGCCGATATTATGCCGATAAAGTTTATTCCTTTCTATACTATTACCGCCAAGATAGCTAATGGGCTTCTCAGGATAGAAACGGCTAAAGAAAAAGCTGCTTTTTTGCCTATTTTTTAAGATATACCTTTATAATAGTCTGTGGCTCCTTGGGCACATCTGAAGAAGAGCTCTGCTTGCTGATCTTTTCCACCACATCATATCCTTTGATTACCTCGCCAAAAATGGTGTGCTTTCCATTAAGCCAGGGAGTCTTAGCCACAGTTATAAAAAATTGACTTCCATTGGTATTAGGGCCAGAATTCGCCATGGCTAGAATTCCCGCTCGATCAAACTGAACCGATGAGATTACTTCATCGCCAAAGGGTTTATTCCATATGGACGCTCCCCCTCTTCCCGTTCCGGTGGGATCTCCTCCTTGAATCATAAATGCAGGAATCACTCTATGAAACGTCCCATTATTATAATAACCACTTTCAGCAAGTCGGAT
>JACPWA010000239.1 GCA_016191565.1 Simkania negevensis
CAACGATCTTTTCGTGATTTTGCTCCTTTTTTTTCTTAAGGCTATCGCCTTCGGATATTCCCTTCGAAAAAAAAAATCAAACTCTCCCAAAAACTTCTGTTGATTCTGAGCAAATTGAACCCAAAACTCAGGTTACTAAATATATTGATTCATTCTTTCCAATTTGCCTTTTCGAGACTTTCTTAACCCTTTCATTTTAATTAGATTCTGTTTCTTTCTCTTTTCTTTATTTCTACTATATCTTGTATGTGTTTTTCCTTTTCACCACCATATATTGTAGCTGAAATGAAAAAGTCTACAGAAAAAGCGCACAAAATTCAAAAAAAAAAGATTTTTTTTTTAAACGGAAGAAAGTAAGACGATTAAGAATTCAAATTTTTGCTGTGAGCACGAGTTTAAAGGAAAAAATTTACCTTTTCCTTCTTTTTTGAGATCTGTTATCTTAAAAAGAATGAGTAGAAGGCAAAGAGTGTGAGACAAATCTATTTAGTCCCCAATATGATCACAGCTTTTGGACTTTCCTGTGGCCTTTTTGTGATTTACCGGGTGAGTATGAGTGAGCTAGGAGTGGGGGTTTATGAGCTTCTTTATTCTTCCGCTTTTCTCCTCATTCTTGCTGCTTTAGCTGACTTGATCGATGGTGCAGTAGCTCGGGTAATTCACGCAGAAAGCGAGTTTGGCTTCAACTTTGATTCCCTTGCTGATGCGGTCTCCTTTGGAGTTGCTCCTTCGGTTCTTTTTTTAAAAAGCCTCCATTTGCAGCCAGCCACGGGGCTCTCATTTTTTGCTGTGGTGGGAGCAATGCTCTTTAGCCTTTGCGGCGTGCTTCGTCTAGTCCGTTTCAATGTGATCCAACATGAAGTGAAATTTGATAAAGAAGCGCAACAGCAGAGCAAAAAGAATTTTGTAGGACTTCCTATCCCAGCAGCGGCAGCGGGTGCAGTCTCGGTGAATCTTTTTTTAAATTCCATCTTTGCCAAAGAGTGGTTTGCCTTTTCTGATTGTACCAAAGCGATCCTTCTGACTTTTTTGATGATCTTAATTGGCTACTTAATGATCTCAAAATGGAAATTCCCCAGCTTAAAAACTTTTCGCATCCGAGTCCCTTCCTTTCATTTGATTTTGATCACTGTGCTGATTGCTATCTTTATCCTTTATGGTATTTTCCATTATCTACCGATTGTTTTTATTGTGGTCTCTTTTGGCTATATCCTTTTAGGATGTGTCTTAACACTCATACGTCTCATAGCTGGGAAGAAGTCGAAAACCCTCGTCGACTTTGAGATAGGGGATCGCGATGATCCTGAGTAGTGCTTTTACTTGCTTAGTAGTACTCTTCTTTTTCTTCTATCGCAAAATAGTTAAACAATCGTTTAAAGAAAAGGAGCTTTTTCAAGACAATATTCGCTTCAAAGAGGAAAAAGAAAAGTTTGCGGAGCTTCTTCGCAAAAGAGAGGAAGAGCTAGGAGAAATGCAAAAGGCTCTCCTTGCATCTAAAATTGAGAATAAAGAGTTAGAGACGTTTGTTGCCCAGCAAAAAAAAGGAAATGAAGAAAAGCTTCTCCTTTTGACGCAGACTCAAGAAAAGCTCGCTGAAGCTTTTAAAGCACTCTCTGCCGATGCACTCGAAAAGAGCAACCACTCCTTTTTAACATTAGCTAATCAAACCCTTGAAAAATTCCAAGAAAAGGCTAAAGGGGAATTAGAAAAAAACAGCAGACAATAGAAGAGATGGTCACCCCTGTGAAAGAATCGCTAAAAAAACTTGATGTAGGAATGCAGGAGATAGAAAAAGCGAGAAAAGGGGAGCAGGAAAGATTAAAAGAGCAGATGCATCAAATGCTCGAAACAGAAAAAGAGCTCAAAAAAGAGACGCAAATTTTGGTCAAAGCACTCCGTATGCCTCTCATTCGAGGACAATGGGGAGAGATGCATCTAAGGCGGGTAGTAGAGCTGGCCGGGATGGTAAGCCATTGTGATTTTTATCAGCAAGAAACAGCAGACTCAGGCCAGATGCGTCCCGATCTGATTGTCCGCCTTCCAGGAAATAAACAGGTGATTGTCGATGCTAAAACCCCCTGCGAAGCTTACCTCGAAGGGATGCAGAGCCAAGATCTTCCCTTTCGTGAGGAGAAACTCAAAGCACATGCGCGCCAGCTCAGACAACACGTGGTGGCCCTTGGCAGAAAAGAATACTGGCAAAGTTTTGCCCCTACTCCAGAATTTGTTGTTCTTTTTATCCCCTCTGATTCTTTTTTTAGCGCAGCTCTGGAAGCAGATCCTAGTCTGATCGAGCTCGGAGTAGAGCAGGGGGTAGTTCTAGCGACTCCGACCACTTTTATTGGCCTTCTTCGCGCCATTGCTTATGGATGGAAACAAGAGCAGCTC
>JACPWA010000004.1 GCA_016191565.1 Simkania negevensis
CCCAAATTCTCGAAGAAGCTAAACATCAGCCTGAATTGCTGAAACATGCACCGCATACTATGCCTGTAAAAAGATTAGATGAAGTTAAGGATGCGAGGGATTTGGATATTGTTTGGAATTTGGTGCTTGGAAATTGGGATTTCGTCGAAATGTCTGAATTGAAGATTACAAAATAAGATAGACATGATCTCTCGATCACCTCCTTCTATATTGCGACTTTTTAGTTTCCCCGCCATTTGCTTTTCTAATCTTTCCCTAATCCTCCCTTTGAGTTCTTCTCTTGTTTGGGCATAGCTCAAGTACTCTTTGGGCTCAAACCCTTCCCCTTTTTTATTTTCGATTAAAGCTGCCTTCAGCTCTTTTCGTATTTCCTGGCTTCTTCTAATCGCGCTTTCAATCACTGCTGCTAGCTGTTTATACTTTTCAAATTGGTCATTTTGATAGCCTGCTATAACTTTATTAAGTGATTGACCATCAATATCAAAAAAAGATTCCAACTCACCTTTCAATAGATAGATCTTATCTCTATCGAACTGCTCAATAAAAATGCGAAAAGATCTTTTAGCTAAAAGAGGGGAAAATTCTTTATTTTCAACATGATAGGCAAGCATTTTCTCCATTGTATCTTTGACATCGTAGCGAGTAAGCTTAAACTGCTGATCAGCAAAACTATAAAAAGAAAAAGTGAGAAAAAAAATCGAGCTAAAGAAAAATTTCATAAACATAAGATATCCTCTAGATCTTTCTCATATAAAAATTTACATATTTATTTAAGTATTATTGTGATTTTTTTAAATTAATTATAAATTAATTTGTTTAAATAGCTTCTTCTCTTACAATATACTCCCGCATTATTTTTACTCCCTTCGGAGGAACTTTTTGCAAATAATTCTCCCCTCCATGTATATTGACTAATTACCTTGAATGGCTAATAGGAGCTAAACGTTAAATGCCAACAATCAACCAACTTGTTCGGAAAAACCGCGTATCGAAGAAAAGGAGGAGAAAGTCTCCTGCTTTGCAGCAGTGTCCTCAGAGACGAGGGGTCTGTTTGCAGGTGAAAACCAAAACGCCTAAGAAACCTAACTCTGCCCTTAGAAAGGTTGCCTGGGTCCGTTTATCAAACGGACAAGAGGTGATTGCTTATATCGGAGGAGAGGGACATAATTTACAAGAACACAGCATTGTCCTTGTTCGAGGGGGGAGGGTCAAAGATCTTCCTGGAGTTCGCTACCATGTCGTTCGGGGAGCTCTAGATTGCAGCGCCGTAAAAGATCGGAAAAAATCTCGCTCTAAATATGGGGCAAAACGGCCTAAAGAACAGACAAAAGCAACCTAAGATTTAAAAGCAAGGATTAAGGACAGATGTCTAGAAGACGTAGAGCCACAAAAAGGCAAACAGGAAAAGATCCGGTATTTGGCAGTGAAGTATTAGAAAAGTTCATCAATAAGATAATGCTTGCGGGGAAGAAATCCCTCGCTAGAAAAATTGTCTACTCCGCTCTAGAGCAATTTGCTAAGAAAGTTCAGGCGGAAAACCCAATAGATGCCTTTGAAAAAGCGCTAGAAAATGCGATGCCGACACTAGAAGTAAAATCGCGCCGCATCGGTGGAGCGACCTATCAGGTTCCCATAGAGATTGCTCCTCAGCGTCGGATGGCTATGGCCATGCAATGGATGATTCTCAATGCGCGGCAAAAAGCGGGGCGCAATATGGTCGATGGACTTGCTATGGAACTCGCCGATTGTTTCAATAATCAAGGGGCAACAATTAAGAAAAAAGATGACACTCATCGAATGGCAGAAGCAAACAAAGCCTTTGCCCACTACAAATGGTAAGAGAATAAGCAGATGGCAAAACGAGCAGAGAAAGAAAAATTACAAAACGTCCGCAATATCGGCATCATGGCCCATATCGATGCTGGAAAAACGACTGTTACAGAAAGGATCCTCTACTACTCAGGAAGGGTACACCGAATTGGAGAGGTGCACGAGGGAGCTGCGACCATGGATTTCATGGAGCAGGAGCAGGAGCGAGGGATTACTATCACCTCAGCTGCTACAACAGTTTATTGGGGCGATTGCAAAATCAACATTATCGATACCCCTGGCCACGTTGACTTCACTGTAGAAGTAGAAAGGTCTCTCCGCGTACTCGATGGCGCCGTTGCTGTATTTAGCGCCGTAGACGGGGTACAACCTCAATCAGAAACAGTATGGAGACAAGCAGAGCGCTACGGCGTTCCTAGAATCGCCTTTATCAATAAAATGGACCGAGTTGGCGCCGATTATTTCTTCTGTATCCAGAGCATGAAAGAAAAATTAGGGGCAAATGCCCTTGCTATTCACTGCACGAATAAAATCAACCCTGTGCTTTGCGGCTCCGCCTTTAAAAATAAAGGGATCCAACCTCTCCTAGATGCGGTCACTAAATGGATGCCCTCCCCTATCGATCGAGGAGTCATCAAAGGAATGAACGTCGATACAGGAGAAGAACTGCATCTCCAGCCTTCTGACGATAGCCCTCTTGCTGCCCTCGCCTTCAAAGTGACGACCGACCCCTATGTAGGAAAACTCACTTTCGTCCGAGTCTACTCGGGAACTCTTGAAAAAGGGATGGCAGTCATCAATACGACAAAAGATAAAAGAGAGCGGATTTCTCGCCTTTTAGAGATGCATGCTAATCAACGAAAGGATATGGATGTTTTCTTCACAGGAGATATCGCTGCTTGCATCGGATTAAAATACACAAGCACAGGGGATACCCTCTGCTTAGAAAAAAGCCCGATCATCCTAGAAAAAATGAACTTTCCAGAGCCCGTCATCTCCATGGCCATTGAGCCTAAGACTAAAGGAGAAAGGGAAAAACTTTCTGTTGCTTTAGGAGCTCTTTCAGAAGAAGATCCCACTTTCCGCGTGTTTACCAACGAAGAAACCGGGCAAACGATCATTGCAGGGATGGGAGAACTCCACTTAGAAATCATTAAAGACCGGATGTTTCGCGAATTCAAAGTGGATGCAAATGTAGGGAAACCTGAGGTTTCCTATAAAGAAACTATCACGATCCCAGGAAAATCAGAAACGAAATATGTAAAGCAAACAGGTGGTCGAGGTCAATATGCCCACATCTGCTTAGAAATCGAACCCAATGAACCTGGCAAAGGGAACGAAATTGTCAGCAAAATTGTCGGCGGCGTGATCCCCAAAGAATATATCCCTGCTTGTATCAAAGGGATTGAAGATGGGCTTAACACAGGGGTGCTCGCTGGCTATAGTTTAGTCGATGTTAAAGTGTCGATTGTGTTTGGATCCTATCATGAGGTAGACTCAAATGAGATGGCTTTCCGCATCTGCGCTTCAATGTCAGTGAAAGAAGCTGCTAGAAAGTCGCAGCCGATCATTTTAGAGCCGATCATGAAAGTGGTCGTCACCACCCCAGAAGACTTTTTGGGAGACGTAATGGGAGATATCAATAGACGTCGTGGCCGCATCATGAATCAAAGAAATGAGAAGAATGTAGCAATCTTTGAATCAGAAGTTCCACTAAGCGAGATGTTTGGCTATTCGACGCTCCTACGCTCCTTAAGCTCTGGTCGAGCTACCTACGTAATGGAACCTAGCCACTTTGAAAAGGTTCCGGCAAAAATTCAAGAAGAAATCATGAAAAAATAAAGAGAGATATGGGAAAAGAGCCAGCTAGAAAAAAAATACGCATTCGCCTCAAAGGTTACGATCAAAGAGTTCTAGATCGAGCCACAGAAGATATTGTTGAAACAGCTAAACGAACAGGCGCTCGGGTCGTCGGCCCTATCCCCCTTCCCACCAAACGGGAAATCTACACCGTTCTCCGCTCACCTCACGTGGACAAAAAATCACGAGAGCAATTTGAAATGCGCACCCATATCCGCCTGCTCGACATCCTCGACCCTACACTAGATACCATTGATAAACTCAAAGTTCTTCCTGTAGCCGCTGGAGTTGACATCAAAATCAAAGCAGCTTAAGGATAGGGTGTTTTTTTAACATTATATAAGCTTCCTTTTGCTCATGACAAGGCACTAGTTTCCTCCAGAAAATGTTAATTTCTGTTCCTTTAAAGATATTAACTCTCCTAGAGCTTCTATTTTATACATATTTAAAGAGAGCCTATAACCAAAATGAGCAGAAAGAGCAAAAAAAGCTCCTGCCATTAAGATGATAGCAAGCATGTAACAGTTCACGGGGTTAAAAATTTCATTGACTAAGAACGAAGATCTGTTCATGATTATAGGGTATGAAGCCGTCGTATGAAGAACTAG
>JACPWA010000203.1 GCA_016191565.1 Simkania negevensis
GAAGCCATAGAGGTTATAACAGAGGATATTGGAAATAAAAGTCATCCAGCAAATCCCCTGAAAGAAGGGAAGGAGTTTTCCTTCAGCTACAGGGAGGAGATGCGAGCTTTGAAACCAGCTATCTACAAAAAAGGAGTGGACAAGAGCCATAAGCCCTCCAAAAAACATGCTATAGCCATTTGCATAGAGAGGGGAAAGGGTCTGCTTTTTCACTAGGATGCGGAGAATAACCCAACCATAGATGGAGAAGAGGGCAGCTCCCATCATTGCAAGCTCGGGCCAGGAGAAGAAGGTAAAGGCGCGGAAGAGGTCCTCTGCTCCTGTCTGAAGGAGAAGGACCGGAATAAATCCAATAAATCCGATGAGCATGCCAAGAATCTTTTTTTGGCTGATCTTTTCTTTGAAGTGAATGTAAGAGAGAATTACAGCAAAGAAGGGGGAAAGGCTGTAGATAAAACAAACTTTGGCAGCAGAGAGATGCTGAAGGCTCCAAAACTCTAATATATTAGTCAAGTAGATGCTAAGAAGGGAGAGGAAAAGGAGGGGAATAATTTCTTTTTTTCCAATTTTTAATTCTTTTTTCTTCTTAAAGAAAAGGTAGCTAAGAAGAACTATTCCGGCAAGAAGCATGCGGAAAGCTGTTAAAAAGACAGGAGGGCTGCTCTCTAAAGCAACTTTCCCCATAGCAAAGATCGAAGACCAGGTTGCATACATTAGAATGACAAAAAAAATGGCCATAGTGGAAAACCTAGCTTAAAAAATATCTTTCGAGGATATCAGGATTAAAGGTTTGGGTCAATGAACCTCTTATACTAAATGTAAGAAATAAAATTACTAAATTGGTTCGAATAACATGGCAAATTTAAGTCGTCGTTTCGAAGCCCATGTTTTTAAACATGAGCGAGAAAAGATGGATTAAAGGTGATGTGTTATATGAATCGAAGTTGTATGTTTATTTTTGATAAATGGTATTAGACATAATGTGATCGCGCCTTCTTAAGGAGGGAAGCGTGATGATTAAGATTAAAAAAAGGCTTACTCCAAAAACGGAGTATCATAAGATCTCCAATAAAACCACGGGATCGAAGTCCCAAAAACAAGGAGTAAGCC
>JACPWA010000179.1 GCA_016191565.1 Simkania negevensis
TGCCCAAAGTTCTCCAATCTCTTTTAGTCCTGGTTCAAGGCAGCAGCGGAGTTTAAAAAATTGGAGGGCAAGATCGAAATCGGGAATGTGGGGGACTCTGATCCTTCCCCCTTTCTTTTTTGTAAAGGGGGTGATCCGGTATTGAGAGGTCAAAAGGGAAACTACCCCCATTTTTAGCCTGCGAGGGAGATGAAAAAAAGGCACAAAAACTTCATCGGTGATTCGAGAAACCTCTTGAAGAATATCTCCTAAGTGGGGAACCCTCTCTCGATCGAGAAAGTGGATTTTTAGTTTCTTTTCCACCAAAGGAAAAAGAAGACAGCTGATCAGGACAGAGCGGTTGAAAGGGGGAAAGCGGGGATCTTTAGTAGCTCGATCTACCTCTTCTAAAAAGGAGTAGGCCTCTTCACCCTCCGGAGTTTCTAGGAATTGGCCGATAAGAGGAAGGAGGGGATCGATTAATCCATGATCTGCCATCAACTTGAAAAAAGATTTAGAAGCTCCTGATTCAAGCATCCGAAGAAGCTCTTCTAAAACCCGCGCTTTAGAACTTTTAAGAATCTCCCCTTTACAGTCGATCAGGGCAAGGCGCGCCTTCTCATCTACTTCAAAGCCAAAGCGGGCTTGGAATTTGAGACATCTGATCATGCGAACTGGGTCTTGCTTAAAGCGGAGGAAAGGCTGGCCAATGGTGCGCAGATATTTCTTTTTTAAATCAGGATATCCATCGACATAGTCGATCACTGTTTCTTCTTTGCTGTTATAAAAAAGGCCGTTAATAGTAAAGTCTCTTCTTAAAACATCCTCTTCTGGATTGCCCCAGATATTATCCTCTTCAATCAGCTCCTCTTTCTCAATATCTCCTGCGCGGAAAGTAGAGACTTCGAGTACTTTTTTCCCAAAGCGAACGTGAGCAAGACGAAATCGCTTGCCGATTAGAATAGAGCTAGGAAAAAGTGCTTTGATTTCCTCTGGTTTTGCAGAAGTAGAGATATCAAAATCCTTCGGCTTATGACCAAGCAAAAGGTCGCGCACACTTCCTCCTACGAGGTAAGCGGTGTAGCCAGATAAGGCAAGTTTTTCTAGAACATAGAGCGCTTTGGAATCAACCAGATTGATATCGATCCCATGTTCTTTTTTTTCGTAGGTTCTCGGTTCCATTCTTCTTTAGCAGCCTGAATTTTGGGTTCCATTTACTCACCCACCTTTGACTTTTCAAAATCAGGTTTAGTAAGAGTAATAATATGAAGCAGGCAAGGTAAAGGGCTTTGTTTGCCAACCATAAAGACTAGAGTAGCGGATGGTTTTTTTTCTTTGCAAGGATCAGTTTTTTTTCCTATAGTTTATTCCTTTTGTTAATTAAGAGAGTACTATGCGCTTTTCTTTTCCCAAAGCATTAGGGGGAGCTTTACTGGTTGCAGGCACAGCAATTGGCGCCGGGATGCTCGCCCTCCCCGTAGTTTCTGCAGCAGGAGGCTTTATTCCTGCCTGTTTTCTCTACCTACTCTGCTACCTTTTTAGTGCGGCAACAGGGCTTCTTTTGCTTGAGGTGTGCCTTTGGATGCCAAGTGATGCGAATATGATTTCAATGGCAACGCATCTTCTTGGCTCTCTTGGCAAGATTTGCGCTTGGATTCTCTATCTCTTCCTTTTCTACTGCTTGACGATTGCGTATGTTGCTGGAGGAGGAGCCTTTCTTGCCTATCTCCTTCCAGGAGAGATTTCCTATTTTGCGGGTGTATTTCTTTTTACTATTCTTTTTGGTGCAGTGGTCTATCTCGGCACCCGCTTTGTCGATCGGATCAATTGTATTTTAATGATTGGGCTCATACTCACCTACATTCTTTTTGTTTTCCAAGGCGCTTCTAAGGTAGAGTTTTCTTTCCTTAAACAAATATCATGGGGGCATGCAATTCTAGCTCTTCCAGTGATTTTTACCTCATTTAGCTATCAGGGGATTATTCCGAGTTTGACCACCTATCTAGAAAGAAATCCCAAAGGGGTGAGATGTGCGATCCTTGGGGGGACTGCTATCCCTTTTATTTCTTACATAGTATGGGAGTTTTTGATTTTAGGGATGGTTCCTTTAGAAGGGGTGCACAGCCTTAGTGCGGCCAAAGGGAAGGGGGGCACTCCTATTGAGATGCTCCGCTTTCTTTTTCCCAATACCTCTTTGCCAATGATCGGAGAGTTTTTTGCTTTCTTTGCCTTGACTACCTCTTTTTTAGGAGTGACTCTAGGTTTGCTCGATTTTCTATCAGATGGGCTCCAAATCGCAAAAGTGGGTTGGAAAAAGGTCTTTCTTTGTGCTCTTATCTATCTGCCGCCGATCTTTATCAGTTCGACCAACCCTTCGATTTTTTTAAAAGCACTCGGATATGCAGGAGGAATCGGCTGTGTCCTCCTTTTAGGGCTTTTTCCGATCTTGATGGTATGGGTGGGGAGGTACAAAAGACATTATGGGATGTTACATCAGCAATTAAGAGGGGGAAAAACCCTTCTTGTTCTTCTTGCTCTTTTTGTCCTCTTTGAATTGATTGTAGAACTCACTGTGGAGCTTTTATGAGTATGTGCCCTTGTGGATCTGGAAAAAGCTATGAGAGATGTTGCGCCCCCTTTCACAAAGGAGAAATACATGCTCCTACTCCTGAAGCTTTGATGCGCTCTCGCTATAGCGCTTTTGTTTTAGGAGACTTTTCCTACATTGAAAAGACGATGAGAGGAAAACCGCTAAAAAGTTTTTCTAAAAAGCAGCTAGAGCAATGCCACCCTCAGACAAAATGGCTTGGCCTGCAAGTGCTCTCTGCGTCAGAGGAAAAAGAAAGGGGGGAAGTGCACTTTATTGCTCTCTATGCCATGGAGGGAAAAAAAGTGCAAATAGAGGAGAGGAGTCAGTTTGAAAAAAGGGGAGGGAAATGGTACTACACTAGCGGCAATGTGAAGGTTGCAGAAGTGTGATCTCTAAGCAAAGCTTGATTTTTTTCTAAGAACTGCTCTTTCCAATAATAGTGGTCTAAAAGCCCTTCTCCGCTTTTTCCCAAAATTAGGTGGGCGCTATAAAGCGCTTCTACTGTTGCTAGCCCTCGGATCGGATCTTTACATCCTGTTTGTTTCCTAGGGTAAGCAGTGCGCAGGGAGGGGGGAAGAGAGCGGCGCATTAGAGGAAGCTCCAAGCTTCTTTCCATCACCTCTGCATAGTTCCACGTCGCATCAATCAGAAAAAGGCCATATTCTTTCGCTTCTCTTGTAAGGGGAGGGGCGTCAAGGGAGAGGAGAATATAGTGTGTAATAGAGGGAAGAGAATGAGTAGGATAGGTATAAAAGATTAGATCGGAGCGCGTTTCAAGTCCTTTTAAACTGCATTTTTTTAGATTTTCTTTCCGGTGTCTAAGAATAATGGTTTTCATCTATAGCTCGTTTCTGCAGCCCTATTTTTTTCTCCTTTACTCTTTAAGACCGATCGAGATGGAAATCTATGATTCTCTTGAACATGGCTATGTTCCATGGTAAATTTAAAGTGATTTTGGCTGTTTTACAACCCAAAATTACCATATTTATGACTACATTCCAAGGTAGAAACCTAATTACTCAAATATCTTAATAGACTTCTTTCAAAACGCGCTTTGTTTGAAAAAATGGCGCGTTTTAGACAGGTCTTAAAGACGATTTTGAAGACAATGTGGGGACACATGGCTGAAAAAATCGGTTTTTAGAGATGGCAAAAATCGCCGTTTTAGCAAATAAATGGGGTTTTGAAAGAAGTCTAATGCCAGCTCGGCCTTAAAACCGCTCACTACAGGGGAAATTACGAGGCAGGTCTTGAAAAATAAAGCGAAGGAAATAGCCAAAGCGCTATTTTCGAGAGACATTTTACGAGAGATGTCCGTAGCTCCCCTTATAATCAACGGCTTTAAGGCCGAGCTGGCATTATCCTGGACTTTGTACATTTAAATAATAATTTAACGAATCATTAATTCTTTTAAAATAAAAAAGGTAGAGATAACCTCATAGAAAAACTTTACCACAAGGTAATCTATGAGCACTCTACCCAATGCGATCTTACCATTTTTCCTCCCTTTTTACATCATTTTTCGCACTTCTAAAACATTTTCCAAAATGGGACTGCTATTTTTAGGAGCAATACTATGTCGCACAGGAAGAACCGTGTGTGCCTGTTTAAAGGTATTAGGGGTGAAGGGAGAACAAGCTTTTGCCAATTACCATCACGTTTTAGGTCGGTGTAAGTGGGACAGTGTGAAGGGAGTAGAGGTTCTCATTAAATTGATCTTGCCTCTTATGAAGGGTGAATTATTGCTCATCGCCGATGAGCATCTAGAAAGGAGAAATGGAAAAAGGATCAAAAATAAAGATCTCTATAGAGACCCCGTGGCCTCCTCTAGAAATTGGCTGATAAAGCGCTGGGGAATTAAATGGGTGGTAGTAGCAGTGGCTGTTTATTTTCCCTGGTCTAAAAGACCCTTTGCTCTTCCCATTTTTTCTGTTCCAAGACGGCCACCTAAACACCCCTTATGCAAAAATAGAAACTGCCGAAGTGGCACAGATATTTTATGTCAGATCCTTTTTGTTATCCGCAGAAAATTTCCTGATCTATCTATTACCTTAGTAGGAGATGGAGACTATGCCAGGGTAAAACTTGCCCAAACCTGTATCCGACTCTGCATAGGACTCGTCACCCGTCTAAGAGCCGATGCTAGGCTTTATGAGTTTCCCAAGAAGAAATGGCGAGGAAAAGCAGTAAAGCTTGGTCATAGGATCTCCTTTTCTATGAGGAAAAGAAAATGGGAAAAAGGGGTGGTTAGAGGATACGGGGGAAAGAAAAAGCAGGTAAAATGGGAAGCCTATCGATCTCTTTGGCATGCTGGCAAACCAGAAGTGACGATCCCGCTTCTAGCAGTTTGGGTACAATTACGCGCAGATGATGAACTATTGCTGATGTCAACAGATACCAGTCTAAGCCCTGAGCAGGTGATCGAGGCTTACATTAAAAGATGGAATATAGAAGTAACGTTTCGGGAATGCCGCGAACATTTAGGGATAGAAACCCAAAGACAATGGTCAGATCAGGCGATTGAACGGACAACTCCCCTCCTCTTTTGCCTCTATAGCTTAGTTGTTTTAATAGGTCATGGACTCTACCTGGCAGGAGGGATAAAAAATAAATCTACCGCTTGGCATCGAAAAAAGAGTCTGACTTTTTCAGATCTACTAGCTTCTGTGAGAATGGAAATTTGGAAACACCGCGGTCATCTGAACTCGGCAGAATCATCGAGTTCGCAAAAGGGCAGTCTTAGCGATACAGCAACTTTAGAAGAGCTTCTGGCTGAGTGCTTTTAAAACAGATAATTATTATTTAAATGTACAAAGTCCAGATTATCTGGACTTTGTACATTTAAAAACTTTGACTTCTGCAATTTTTTGGTTCTCTACGACTTGTAATTTTTCAGCCGGCTTTATCTAAGCCTATCTGAAAAATTGCAAGCCGAATATAATCAAAAACTTATTGAATTCAAGGTTTTTAAATGTACAAAGTCCAGATTATCTTATGCATCTTATAAAAATTGTTTTTGAAAAGGAAGCTATCAGACTCTCCACGAAGTGACGTTAAGAAGTTCCTTAGGAAGTTCAAATAAGAAACGCGACGGCTTTGTATCGACTGTTTTTCCTCGGTACTCCCTTTTTCTCACCATCGAAAGGGTGAGAAAGCGCATAGCACGGGTGATGGCGACGTAGAGAAGACGCCTCTCCTCTTCTATTCCTTCTTTAGTTTGACATTTTTCATGGGGAATAATGTGATCTTCAAGACCGATAATAAAACAAGCGGGAAATTCTAACCCCTTAGCGCTGTGAAAGGTAACGAGATTAAGATAGTCTCCCTCTTTCCCTTTCTTTTTTTGCTGCTCCCGACCTAAAAGGGTATCGGAGAGGAATTCTTGCACAGAGGAGGAAGGATCGATCCCTTGGAGGGCTACAATCGACTGCTCCACATGTTCCCATTTTGCTTTTTGAGCCTCCTCGTTTTTTACTTCCTCGAAAAGAGCTTTTTTGTATTGGATTTTTTCAATGAAAAGAGAGGCTGCTTCATGAGGAGGACGGGTATCAAAAAGGTTTTTCCCTTCTGTTAAGAGAGCTACAAAAGAGCTAATTCCACCCAATCCTTGATGGGAAACTTTTTCTCGAAGAGAGGAAAACTCCTCTTTGCTGTAGGCGATCCCTTCTAATACCTGAAAAAGGGAGAGTTTTTGCTTTCTGTTCCATTTGGTGATGAGATCGAGGGTTTGATCAGAGATCCCCCGTCTAGGAAAGTTGATGATCCTAAGGAGCGCTTCCTGATCGAGAGGGTTAATGATGGCTCTTAAATAGGCAAAGAGATCTTTCACTTCGCTTCTTTCAAAAAACTCGATCCCACCGAAAACTTGATAAGGGATACCA
>JACPWA010000180.1 GCA_016191565.1 Simkania negevensis
ACTGGAGAAGGGATAATCAAAGAAGCAACGGTTTTATCTTCTGAGAGTGAAAAAAATAGGCGTTACTTAGAAGCTCTTTTGCCTGAAATGAGAATTCCTCTAGATGGACAAGGATTTGAAAAACAAAAGCCCTCTGTTTTTATTTTTACCTTTTGCAATGTGGAGTAAAGCCCTTTTTCTTTTCCTAGTCTTTTCCTCTTTTACATCACATTGCACTCAGCTTGAAAGTGGGAGTGTAAGCGACAAGATTTTGAGTGCTGGTGACGATGTAGAGATCGAAGCAGACCGCAGTATATATGGTGAGCAAGAGATTCTTATCCCTCTTGAAACCGCGGATCCTTTCTCCTTTCTTTTCATTGAAGAATTCCAAAGGGAAAACACCTCTTTCTCTTCGCAGTACATTAAAAGTCTCCAGGAAATCCTCCTCTTTGATTTCAACCACAATGGAGAAACATTAACTCAAGAAATTTCTCATGTCGATCAGGAAATAAAGAAATCGCTTCCTAAATTTCTCCCCTTTTTGAAAGATCTTGGCTTCTCTTATCTAATCCAAGCCCATGTACATCAAGATGAGATCTCCTTTTACCTGATCTCTACAGAAAAGGGGCTTCTTTCCTCCCACATCCACCACAAACTCTCTGGAATCCTTTCTGCTGATCGTCGCCTTATCCATAAAATTTCTGATGCTATTTTTGAAGAGATTACAGGAAAAAAAGGAATTGCCACCACCCGGATCCTCTACGCAATGCAGGTGGGGGAAAAAAAAGAAGAAGGGATCGATTGGAAATCAGAAATCTGGGAAGCAGATTACGATGGAGCTAATGCAATGCAAGTGACCGATGAAAATAATTATTGCATCAACCCCCTTTTCTTCCCCAAGGAGGGCGTTTTTACTTCGGGAAAGTTTCTTTACGTAAACTATAAGCTAGGTCAGTCAAAAATCTATGTTTCTACTTTTGGAAATCTTAAAGGAACTCCCCTCCTCTGCCTCAGAGGAAACCAACTTCTTCCTACTATTTCCCGAAACGGGAAAATGATCGCCTTCATCTCTGATGCAAGTGGCGAGGTAGATCTTTTTATCCAAGAGTTTTCCCCTGACCAAGGCCCTCTCGGAAAGCCGATCCAAGCCTTCTCCTTTCCTAAGTCGGTGCAAGCCTCTCCTACTTTTAGCCCCGATGGGAAAAAAATTGCCTTCGTTTCAGATAAAGAGGGAACTCCTAGAATCTACTTGATCGATCTCACTTCCCTGCAAAAAAGAAAAATGCCCTCTCCCATCTGTTTAACAAGGTGCTATCTCGAAAATACCTGCCCCGCTTGGTCTCCTGATGGCACGAAAATTGCCTACAGTGCTAAGATTAATGGAGTGAGGCAGATTATGCTCTATGATGTTGAGGAGAAAAAAGAGATTCAACTCACCAAAGGAGAAGTTCATAAAGAAAATCCCAGCTGGGCCCACAATAGTTTCCATTTGGTTTTTAATACTGTAGAGCCCCACTCCTCAGAAATCTTTTTATTTAATATAAAACAAAGAGAAATGGTACAAGTAACAAAAGGTGGGGGGAAGAAACACTATCCATCTTGGGAGCCCTACCGCTTCTAAACGGATGATATAACGCAAGGTTCGTATGAAAAAAAAGGATCTATCTTTACTACTTATTATTTTAAGCTTAAGTGCCCTCACCAGTGGATGCGGCAGGTCCTCTGATGCTGTATGGGAGGATACTAAAACTGTAGGCCGCTATCTCCATCGCAAAGGAAAACTTCTTTGGAGTAAAGATGTTGATTCTCGGATGATCCACAGCGCAGATGAGTTCAAAGGGCCTAATGAAGAAGAGTTCATTGGCTTAGATGATGACAACTTGAAAGGACAGCATGCTGACCTCTCGATGAGACAGCCTAGACACCTTCCAGATGAAGAACTTTCTGATGTCTATCACCCACAAAGCGGATTAAATATAGAGCAATTCACAAGACCCTCTGGTGAGCTCTCCCACCTCTTTCATACCTTATACTTCAACACCGATGAACATGTTCTCAAATCAAAAGAGGATTATCTACTTGTCTCTAAAATGGCAGACTACATAAAAAAACAGGAAAAATTCTATCTCTTTATTGAAGGACATTGCGATCAGAGAGCCTCAGAAGATTATAACCAGGCCCTTGGACTAAGAAGGGCAAATACCATCCGAGAGCTGCTGATTAAAAAGGGAGTC
Organism: Simkania negevensis; assembly: GCA_016191565.1. GTDB lineage: Bacteria > Chlamydiota > Chlamydiia > Chlamydiales > Simkaniaceae > Simkania_A > Simkania_A negevensis_A. The sequence goes on from JACPWA010000180.1 coordinate 2,214, forward strand.
AATCCCAATCAGATTTATACTATCTCCTACGGAAAGGGGATGCCTGTAGATCCAAGAGATACTCCTGAGGCTTATGCAAAAAACCGGCGTGTGGAATTTAAACTTAAAAAATAAATAAAATATAACGGGGGTCGGTATGATGAGAATCAAAAGAATACTCCTTTTTCCAGCCCTACTGTTCACTGGATGTGCAGCTATTAACTCCTCTCCTAAAGAGGAGAAGCACCAGATGGAGCTTAGTCTTCACAAACTGCGCACCGATGTCGAAGAGATCAAACATGATCTCAACACTTACGAGATCGAATATCATGTCCTAGAAGGGAAGCTTACCGATCAAGACCATCTCATCGATTCCTTAAAAAAGCAGCTTTATGAGCTTAAAAAAAGCAAAGTCGAGTCGTTTGCCGAAAGTGTTGCTAAAATCGAATCGACTATCCTTTCCCTCTCCAAGCAACAGGAAAAAATCCTCGCTGATATTAGACAGCTCAGTTCCCATGCCAATGAAACCACCACAGCTCTTTCCCAATACAAGGAGAAAATCGCCTCTTTCGAACAGTCAGTCTCTGCTCAAAAAGAGCAGATTAAAGAGATTATCAAATTAAAAACTTTGATGAGCCAACTCTCTCCCAACGAGCCAAAAGAAAAAAGAGTCCACAAGGTACAACCAGGGGACTCTTTGGAGAAAATCGCTCGCGATTATGGACTTTCAGTCGAAGAGATCAAAAAATTCAATCACTTATCAAGTGATCTTATTGTTGTAGGTCAAGATCTAAAACTTTCGCTAGGTCCTGAATAGGCTGTTGAAAAGCTCTAGAAGCCTCATCAACTAGAGGTAGACTTGTCTCTCCTGTTACAGGGGGCTTTGATACTGGCACCATTGGACGCATAGTAGTTGGTTGTGTCTGACTGCTTTTGGTTATTGCAGCAGTTTGTGCCATTTTCGCTCTCATTTGTATCCCCATAGCCGCAAGTTTTCGATGGCTTGGATTGCGGCTTTTTGCCATTCCAGCAAGCATTACAGGCGCCATTGGATGAGTCATAATAAATTGCATAAATTGTTTCTGACGTTGCTGTTTTTTTGCTCTGAATTCCTGAAATTGCTTATATCTATCTACCATCTGCTGTCCTGCTCTCATTACTTTGGGAGCAAATGCAACTGTAGCAACAAGTGCTCTGCCATGAGGTAAACTCTCTGCAACTGATTCAACCACTACTTGTGCAGTTACCTGCTTCATTGTACCTAAGGCGCTACCGTCTGGACCAGCTACAGCCTGTTCTACTAACTGCTCAGTAAGATGAGTAGTAGTTTGAGCTAAAGCCGCAGTTGTTTCAACGGGAGCCTCAACCACACGCTCTATTAGTTCAGAGCCTTTTTGAACAACATCACTTACCATTTGTGTTCCCTGCTCTACTACTTCTTGTGCTTTCTCTAACCCCCTACTTACAGCTTGTGTACCCTGATCTAATGTTTTTTCTACTCGTTTAGCAGCCCCTTCTACAGTCTCAACAACGTCGTCTATCACATGAACAGTTTGATCAATTACTCTATTAGCCAATCCAATTGTGGCATCATACGTAGCTTTGATCTTATGGCAGAGCTCTCCTCCAGCTATTCGCAAAACTACGGCCCCAGATAAGATTAGTAACCCTGCAAGGCTACTTGGCAATAGAGCAGCACCTAAAGAATTTGCTATTATAGCGCTTCCTATCAATGAAACTAACGAATATGGCGCTTCACTTTTTATACCACCCAATTTTTGTTGCAAATTTTTAAGCGAGAATGTTTCTCGAAAATTGTTTACTAATCCATGTAACATATCTTTCTCCTCAATCTTTTCTTTTCGTTTCGGGATATATCGTATAATAAATTATAATTTTTGTAAATAAAAAAGTTAAATTTTATCAATATTTTATTAATAATTGTTTATTTAAACTTATTTTTATTATATTTTATCATGTTATAATATCCAAAATATTCTTATATTAGAACGATTCCCTTAATTTCCCCCTCTCGGTATAGTACATGAAAAGAATAAGCTTTTTACAAGGAGCACGAGGAGGAGAGCAGGTTATGGTACAAAAGAAAAGGATATTACTCATTGAAGATGAAGAAGATATAGCCGCTCTCATCAAGTTGCAGGCAGAACTTGCCGGTTTTAGTCTCCACGTGGAAGTGGATGGGATCAACGGGTTCGAGGCGGTAAAAAGAGAAAAACCTGATCTTGTTCTGCTCGATATTATGCTTCCCGGGCAGAATGGCTTTGATGTGTGCCGCAAGATTAAAAGCAATGCCGACCTCAAGGGGATCCCTGTAATTATTTTAAGCGCTAAAGATGAAGAGCTTAACGTAATTCTTGGCCTAGAACTAGGGGCAGATGATTATGTCTCTAAGCCTTTTTCTCCAAAAGTACTGATCTCCCGTATCAAGGCAGTTTTAAGGAGAGGAAAAGAGGTAGAAAAAGCACCGAAACAGGTCTCTTTTGGTCTTTTTACTCTGGATGTTGACCGCTATCTTCTGAAAAAGGAGGGCAAGCCGATTACCATCACCCTCTCTGAATTTGGAATTTTAAAACGGCTTCTTCTCAATCGTGGAAAAGTGCTTACCAGAAACCAACTCCTTGATGATATCCACAATGATGATGCCTTCATTGTCGATCGAAATATCGATGTGCACATTGCTGCTCTAAGGAAAAAGCTTGGGCCTGGTTTTTCCTGGATTGAAACAGTTCGTGGAGTTGGTTATCGCTTAAAAGAGGACCTTTCTTTAGAAAAAGCTGGGAAATTCAAAGAATAAAAGCCTCCTCTTTAGAATCTCTCCTGTCGACTGATCTTTCAGGTTATACTAAATGTAAGAAATAAAATCATAAAAACCTTTCTAAAAGTAAATTAAATGTGATAGATAGATATTTAGAATAAAATAATCGATTTATAATAAATCGAAAAAACCACAACAACTTAATTTAGAGGTAATTATGCTAAGAAAGCTCTCTATACTATCTATCATAGGAGTGGCTACCCTGTTTTACAGCTGTGAATCTAAGACTGGAACTGGTGTTTTAGCGGGTGGCGCTTTAGGTGCTGGAATCGGCGGCATTGCTGGGGGTGGACAAGGAGCGTTAATTGGAGGAGCTGCTGGTGTGATCGCCGGGGGATTGATCGGCGCATCACTTGATGAACAAGATAGAAAAAACCTAGACAATCAAAATTCCCAAACTCTCAAACGAGTAGACAAAGGGGAGCAACTCAGCGTAAATGACATCATTAATATGCATAAAGCAGAGATCTCTGATCAGAAAATCATGGATCTCATTGACAAAACTGGAAGCCATTATACACTCAATAACTACCAGGTAGATCGACTGCGAGAAGCTGGCGTTTCAGAAAAAGTGATTAATTATATGATGTACAACACTTAAACTGAGACGGGAGCAGGAAACTGCTCCCTTTAATTTATTAGAGAATTTTAATTGATTACTTGATTTATAGTTGCAGAAAATTCAAAATGTTAGGATAACCCCTTAAAAATGACTAAATCAACTGATTTTATAGAAATTTAATCCTTGTAAAACAATGACTATCGAAGAAACGAAAAGCGAGAGATTCTGGAATCTTCATCCAGAAAAAATCCGTAGCCATTTAGAGTCCTATTGTTCCAATGGACGCAAGCAGTTTAAGAAAATCATTCGTTCTTATATTTTTCTCCATCTCTTTTTTATTGCTCTCCTCTTTACAGAAACGATCGGATTCTGTCTCCTCCTTGCTCTTTTCTCTGTTTCTACTTTGATTGCCTTCTCTTTAGCAGGGATTGTCCTTACAGGATTTACCTACTTGATCCTTCTTCTCTACTTTCAAACTAAAAAACCAGAAGAATTTCTAAGGCTTAGAAACTGGTTCCTCAAAATGTGTCGAGAAGAGCTCCCAAGTCAGATCGAACAAACCGACTATCACCTATCCATTGCTAATGCTGCCTATCGCTTTGCTTCCCACCTCTCTCAAGAAGAAACTCCTGGACTTAACATGGGCCCTGTAAATCTCCTAATGAAGCGCTTTTCTAACCATTGCCTTCAGAAGGACATTCACAAAATGAAGGAAATCCTCCTTTTTGTTTCGATTAATGAGCACATCCAGGTAATTAAAAATACTCCGACTAGTCTAGAGGCACATGCTTCTTTAGCTAATGCCTATATCGCCCTTTCTCGCCTCTATAAGAGCTCAGATGAACTCCCCATAAAAAGGGGAGAAGAAGCAGAGTTTAAAGCTTCAATAGAAAAGGCACTGCAAGAGTTTAAAATTATCGATTATTATTCCCCAAATGATCCGTGGACATATGCGCAGCTTGCTTCCTGTTACCATGAACTCCAGATGTATGGAGAAGAGATGGGGGCCTATGAGATAATCTTAAAGCTTTGTCCTAATGATAAAGAGGTGATGTTCCGTCTTGGGATCCTCTACTTTCAGCAAGGGCAGAGTGCGCAAGCGCTCGAAATTTACGACCAGCTTAAAAAAGCAAACTTTTCTAGGGCAGATGAGCTGATTGATTTCTATGACGCTGATTCTTCTCCGTCTGATTCAAGACAGTTTTTTGCCATCTAATACCGAACACAATTAGAAATTGCAGTTTTAAACGCGTCAAAGTTCTCGGGAATCGATGATCACAAGCTAGCTAATATTAGAAATATAAGCCAACTTGTGATCATCGATTCGCGAGGCTTTCACGCAGCTTAAAACTGCAATTTCTAATTGTGTTCGGTATAATACTAAATGTAAGAAATAAAATGACTAAATTAGTTCGAATAATGTGACAAGTTTGAGAGGTCTTTTCGAAGCTTATGTTTTTAAACATTAGCGAGAAAAGATCTCTCAAAGATGACATGTTAGGCGATCCAATTTAGTCATTTTATTTCTTACATTTAGTATAAATCCGTTATGGCTCAATGCAGGTGAAAAGTTGGTTTATCCAAATCTTTGCTAAATATCTGCACTCAAAGTATACTCCAAAAAAATTGTAAGGTATATTTTCAATTGGACTTTGGACATTTTCTACCGAGCTTCTACTAGAAATATCGGTAAAAAATAAAGTCCAGTTTACACTAAATGTCAACAGAATAAGGGTTCAATTCATGTTTAAATTAGCTATTACTCAGACAGTATGGATGCTTTCTTTTTTCTTCTTCTTACAAGGCAGTTTACCTGCTGAGGAAAACAAAAAAGGAAATGCAGCTCAAGTCTCCTCTGATGAAGAGGCTTTTTTAATTCGGCGCATCGCAGAATTTTGGAAAGATGGCGATTATAGCATTGTCAAGACGCAAATTCTCGAGTTTTTCGACAAATTTCCACAGAGCCAGCACAAGGGATTTTTCTACGGAATTCTCGGCGATATTTATGTGCAGGAAAAAGCTTTTGAAAAAGCTTTAAATACTTATCATCAGATTAAAGATCCAAAAACTGTAGAAAAAATCCTCCTGAATAAACTTCATTGCTACTATGAACTCGATCAATTTCAACAACTGACAAAAGAGGCTGCACCTTACCTCACAGCTAAATCTGAAGAGATTGAAGGGAGAAAACAAGAGCTTCACTTTCTCCTTGCAGAAGGTTTTTTTAGGCAAGCACTTACAGAACAGGACCCGCAACAGAAAGAGGCTTTGGCCAAAAAGGCTAAACCTCTTTACGAAAAGCTAGCAGGAACCTCCTATGAAGAAACTTCTCAATATGCGATTGCAGAGATCTACGCTATCCTTGGAGAAAATGAAAAAGCAGCAGGAGCCTATGTTGCACTTACTGTCAGCCACCCAGAAATGAAAGAAGATCTCCTTTTTCAAGCAGCTACTCTTCAGGCTCACTTTGATCCGGCAAAAGCAGTCGATACTTTCCATCAAGTAGTAGAAATCAGAGGAAACAGAGTGAAAGAAGCTACCTTTAATCTTGCTGTCCTTCTCTATCAAACAGGACGCTATGAGGAACTCGCTCAGAAAGGGGAGAGTATCAGTTCTGATATTCCTGCTGAATCTCGCTCCACTTTTGATTTTATCCTTGGCAAGAGCTTCTTCGCCTTAGAAGACTATAAAAAATCGGTGGATCCGATGGAAAGATTCATTGACTCTCAATATGTTCCGGGGGACCAACTGAAAAATGGCCTTCTTACCCAGATGACCTCTGCTTATAAGCTTACTAATGAGCCTCTTTTTAACCGCTCTTTTGAAAAATTTGACATGCTATTCCCTAAAGACGTTGAAATGCCCAAGGCAATTTTTATGCATGCAATGCTTTTAAAAGAGGAGGGAGCATCGAGTAGAGCTGATGAAAGAATGCAGGTCATTAAAGAAAAATATAAAGAATTCTCTTCCCAAGAGAATGTGATTTTTGAATATGGACTCATCTCGCATCAAAATGAAAGATGGTTTGAT
>JACPWA010000181.1 GCA_016191565.1 Simkania negevensis
GTTCTCCCTTTGCCTCTTATCTTTTTTCTACCAGCTCTAGAAAAATCGAAGAGGCGCTTCATACCACCTTGATAGAGAAAGGCTACACTCTTGCCTTTGCTGAATCTTGCAGTGGAGGTAAAATGGCTTCTCGGATCGTTGCCATGAGTGGTGCTTCCCGATATTTTTTAGGAAGTATTGTGGCCTACTCTGATCAATTAAAAGAAAAGATGCTCTCTGTTTCTAGGAAGACTCTTGAACAGGAGGGAGCAGTCAGTAAACAAACCGTTTTAGAAATGGCTGAAGGAGTGTTACAACTTACTGGAGCTAATTGTGCTATCAGCGTTTCAGGGATTGCCGGACCTCTAGGGGGAACAAAAGATAAACCGGTGGGCACTGTCTGGGGAGCGATCGGAGTTAAAGGGGGAGAGATTTTTGCTGGAAAGCTCACGACCCTTAAAGGAGTGCGCCGCGATCTTATCATCGATTATGCTTCGAGCTATCTTTTCTTCCAGCTTTATCGCTATCTCCATCATAAGATTCCCCCCTTTACTCCATGAAATCGCCTATGCAGCAAGGATATGAACTCATCGACAGCGGAGAGAGGGAAAAGCTCGAACAATTTGGCACCTATCGCCTCATCCGCCCCTGCCCAGTGGCTTTATGGGAGAAAAAATGCTCTAAACAGCTTTGGCAGGAGGCAGATGCCTCTTTCCATCGAGAGGAAGAGAGGGAAGGATGGAGAGGAAAAAGACTTCCAGAGTCCTGGCTGATCGAATATCTGGGATTAAAGTTTAAAATCAAGCCCACTGATTTTGGCCATCTTGGTCTTTTCCCTGAACATGCCCTTCATTGGAATTGGATGGAAAGTAAACTTGAGAAGAAAAGCCGAGTGCTTAACCTTTTTGCCTACTCTGGCGCAGCAACGATTGCCTTAGCCAAGAAGGGGATAGAGGTGTGCCATCTCGATGCTTCTAAGGGGATGGTCCAGTGGGCAAAAGAGAATGCCTCTCTCAACCATCTTAAAGAGGCCAAAATCCGCTATATTATCGACGATGCTCTCAAGTTCTTAAAACGGGAAGAAAAACGGCAGTCCTATTACGATGCAATTATTCTCGATCCCCCCTCTTTTGGGCGGGGTAGTAAAAAAGAGGTATTTAAAATCGAAGAGGACGTCCTTCTTCTTCTCCGTTTATGCAGAAAAGTGCTCACTAAAAGCCCCCAATTTCTCCTTTTTACCTCTCATACCCCCTCTTTTACCCCTGCTCTCCTTTCCCATCTCTTGCAAGAGATTTTTCCAAAAGGAAAAGGAAAAATCGAAGGGGGGGAGATGCTCCTTCCGTCTCAATATTCCTACTCGCTGCCTGCCGGCACTTATGCTAGGTGGTCTTCATGATATCAGGCCCTCAAAGCAGACGAGAAATTACCAGTATGAGTAACCTCAAGGTCAAGCATCTCCTGAGGCTCAGAGAAAGGAAAGAAAGGGACTTGACTAAAACTTTTCTGATCGAAGGGTATAGAGAGCTTCTTCGTGCCACAGAAGGAAAGGTGTCTATAGAGGCCCTTTTTGTGTCCCCTGTGCATTTTTTAGGAAAAAATGAGATGGCGCTGGTAAATACCATCGTCTCTCAAGGGGCAGAGCTTTTTTATTTAGAGGAAAAAGTTTTTGCTAAGGTGTCTTATCGCGATCGTCCCGATGGTCTCATGGCAATTGCTAAAAACCTTTCTCCTACATTAGCTACGTTTATCTCCCTTCCCCATAAAAATACCTCCCCTTTTTACCTTGTTGCGGAAGGGATCGAAAAACCGGGTAATCTTGGCTCGATCCTCCGTTCTGCTGATGCTGCTGGGGTGGATGCCTTTTTTCTCTGTGATCAATGTACCGACCTCTATAACCCAAATACCGTACGTTCTAGCGTAGGTACTCTCTTTACTCTTCCTACCTTTGAAACAAGTAGCGAAGAGATGATTGGTTATTTAAAAAAAAGAAAGATACAAATTATTTCCTCCACTCCCGATGCTGCAAAAACATTGTGGGAGATCGACGGTAAGAACTCTCTTGCTGTGGTCGTAGGCAGTGAGCAACTGGGTCTTTCAAAAAAATGGCTTAATGCAGCCGATCTTCTTGTAAAAATTCCTATGCAGGGTAAAGCAGATTCGCTGAATGTCGCTGCCGCCAGCACGCTTCTCCTTTACGAAGTGCTTCGTCAAAGGTTTAATCAGACAGTAGGCTAAACTGTCATTTAATTTTTTTTAATACAGCTCTTTTAAATTAGACTTCTTTCGAAACTCCATTTATTTGCCAAAACAACGATTTTTGCCATCTCTAAAAACCGATTTTTTCAGCCATGTGTTCCCACATTGTCTTCAAAATCGTTTTTAAGACCTGTCTAAAACTCGCCATTTTTCCAAACAAAGCGA